>NZ_JANNDR010000046.1:0-28689 GCF_031378165.1 Chamaesiphon sp. OTE_75_metabat_556 | reverse complement strand
GCGTCCACGAGCATTGAGTAGTTCTAGATAGTCCGACAATAGACGGTCGATCGTGATTGGAGTGCACAGTTTGTACCCTCTTATGATTCCCCTAATGGTACAGCTTGTTAACATCTCCAGGGAAAAATTTCGGTAATTTGGCTGATAATCAGGATGGGGGGCTAAATTTATGGCTTTACCTTCTACTGGATTAGCATAATTAATGCCGACGCCGACGATCGCTTGATAAATTCGACCCTGCGCGATCCGAGTTTGAGTTAAAATTCCACCGAGTTTGCGATCGGCTAACATCAGATCGTTAGGCCATTTAATCGATACCGGCAAACCTTGTTTTCTCAATCGATCGGCAATTCCCCACACTATTCCCATCGTTAATTGGTGGACATCGATCGCTGGTAGATCCGGTGCGATCGCGATTGAAAGATATAATCCGCCGTGTTCTGAATGCCATTGGTTGCCTCTTTGTCCGCGTCCTGCTGTTTGGTGGTTGGCAATAACTACCGTGCCAGGAGTGGCATTTTCTTCAGCTATTAATTCTGCTAGCTTGTCATTTGTCGATGCTAAAGTATCGAATATATATATGTTAAAATCCAAGTCCAACTCTCGATCTTCAGCGAGTAGCTCTAGGAGTATTTGGCGATTCATTGATTCATCGGTGGATAGTGAATAGTGAATAGTGGATAGTTAAAACGGCTAGAATATTTCGGTGATTTCGGTATAATCAAAGTCGTTAGGACTGTACTGAATCAGGGGGTAGAGACGCCCATCGATCTCTAGATAGTCTTCGGGCGCATCTAATTTGGAAGTATAGTAAGTCAAGATATATTGCTTGCCGATTTTTGCGTGCATTTCGGTTTCGACTTCATCACGCCATTGGGTTTTGGTAACGAGGACGACTAACTGATTTGCCAATCGCGGTAGGATCTGGGCAATTTGGCGGCGCGAAATCCGATCAAGACTGCCAAATGGTGAATCCATGACGATCGGGAAGGTATTGCTCTGCGGGACTGATAGTAATTTTTGCGCGCTCCAGGTGCGGACGCGATCGATAATCCCACCGATAAATGAGAGACTGAGGATCTGATTTTCGCCAGTCGAAGCAGCGACAGTAGTTTCGACACCCCTAGTAGTTTCGACTAAAATTAGTTCGTATTTTTCGGTGATTTTGGGTAGATAGGGAGTAACAGAAATTGCTTGAAAAATGCTCTGAACTTGCTGTTCGAGTTCTAATCTAAATTGTTGTTCTTGACGATCTCGCATCAGGCTGATTTCGGTAATTGCCGATCGGGCTGCTGCGAGCCGACGTTGGGCTAAACTTTGTCGATCTTGGTTCGCTTGTTGTTTGGTAATTTGTTTGGCTAGGGATTGAACTTGGCCTTCGAGATGGACGATCTGTTGTTGATTTTGACCTTGATTGAGCGTGAGATCGCGAACTTTAATGGCGATATCATCGAGCCGTTTTTGGAGATCGCTAATCTCCACGTTAGTATTTTGTCGCAGTTGGGATTCGAGATTGTCGATTTGGATTTCTAACTGACTAATTGCCGATCGAGCCGTCATGACAATTTGCTGCTGAAGATCGATCGCTTGCCAGAATTCGGTACCCTGAGTTTGCAGAGCTTCGACTTGGGTAATCAACCGCATGGTTGTCTCTTCAATGACGGCAATACTAGCGCGAGACAACCAGGTTTGAACTTGAATATATTCAGGAGTATTGGGATGTAATTCCGTGCCGCACAGACAATTTTGATGGTGGAGTAATTGGGCGAGAAATTCGCGCGAAATCCCTTGATTTAGTTCGCCGCGATCGCGTAATTCGGATACAATTTTTTGGAAGTCTTGAGTTAATTTTGTCAGTAAAACGGTATGTGCTTGGGTCGAGATTAATTGTTTAATCGCCGTCTGTGCTTGGCGAAGTTGTGATTGGTGGGTAGCTTTGGTGCCCTCTAATGCTTGGCGTTGTTGTTGGGTGGAACGAGCAGCGGTGAGTTCTAGTAGATAACTATTAATTTCGCGATCGATCCGATCGAAGCTAGCAATTTCGATCGCGATTTCTGATTGACGTTGGGCGATGCGATCGATTTCTTGTTGGCATTGTTGTTGGGATCTGAGTAGATCTTTGGTGGTTGTATCGCCGATTTGAGCTAGTTCGGTTTCGAGTGTCTTTTTCGCTTCGCCCAAATGCTTAATCGATCGATTTAAGACTTCCACACCTAGCAGAATTTTAGTCGCTTCGGCGATTTCCAGGCGTTTATCCTGGCGGACGATTTGCTCGATCCGTTCGCCATCGAAGAAGAAATACTGATGGAGGCTGGCGGGGAGGATGCGCCCGATGATTTCGGCTGGCGGTTGCTGGGGATGCAGCCATTTCCCATCGGCATCACCGATATATAAGTAGAGTAATTCGTTGTTGACGATATTCACCGTGTCTGGTTGCTTGTAGGCGCGACACATCCGTTTGGCACGGTAACGTTTGCCATCATGCTCCCAGGCGACTTCTACCCACGTATCGACGGCGGTACCGATCTCGGCTTCGGCGATGGCGCGCTTGTTGACTAGTTGCTGCGATTCGGCGAAGGCGGCGGTGAATTTTTCGTAGAGTACCCAGGTAAACGCATTGAGGATAGTGGTTTTACCCGCGCCATTGTTGCCGTGAATGATGGTGGTATTGCGATCGTTATCAGTAGCGAGGCGGACTTCTGGCGTTTCGCCATAAAACTGCCGAAAGTTATAGAGGCGAATGGCTGTCAGCTTCATGTGATGGCCTCTTTGATAATTTTGAGGATATCATCATTAATCGGCGAATTTTTTTGGCGGTCGAGCCTGTCCCGTTCGAGCTGGAGGACGCGCTCGATAATTTGACGAACTTCTGGAGTGAGGTGTTGAGTCACGATGGTGAGATACCGAGAGGACAGATCCGCTGCGACCCAATCGCACACACAATTTATAGAAAAAAATTATCTAAGTGGAACCAATTTCGATCGCTCACCGTCCAATTTTATACTGAAACTTATTATTATCCAATATGAAAAAGCTTTTACTCCTACCCGCAATCTTCGTTAGCCTAGTTGCCGCAATTACTCAAACCCCTTCAGCCTCGATGGCTGGCGGCATCGGTAACAATTATGTCGGTCCCGCAGTTAGTTTTGGTGGCGGACAAAGCGTTTTTGGGATCGATAGCAAGCTCGGTATCGCTGATAATATCTCCCTGCGTCCGTTTATCACCTTTCCTGCTGGTGGTACGCAGCTTGGTACCAGTCTGACTTATGACTGGGATCTGCGTCAATCAGCCACGCCACTTACGCCATTTATTGGTGTTGGTGCCCAGTTCCAGACTGGCGGCAACAATAACACCACCATTGGTTATGCGCAAGTCGGTGCTGATTTTAATGTCAGCGATAGCGTTGCTTTGTTAGGTTCGGTGCAAATTCCGTTCAATAGCAACAATGCCAATACTAGTGTTACCGTTGGTGCTGGTTTACGCTTCTAAGTTTTTAGCTAACAATTAGTAACTAAAAAGTAGGGGTAATTCTAAAAAAGTAGGGGTAATTCATGAATTACCCCTACTTTTTTAGGTGGGTCTACACCCCCAGGGAACCGCGAGTTACACCGAGCTGACTGCTCAGTTGCAAGCTTTTCCACAACTCGGCACCGCTAATTTGACCGCCTAATAATTGTTGATAATAACTGATCGTTTCACTAACTACTTCCGGCGATTCATTGACAAACTCCAGTCGGAAATTATAGACGCCTAATTCTACCAAGCGGTGGATGTATTCAGCCCCGGTTTGGGCGACACCATTGAAGACCGTATTCCGACAGCCAGCATCGGCTTGGAGGATGTGTTCTGTCCCCACTCGATCGCGTAGTTTGACCTGATGTTCGTCGCAAGGACGACCGCAATTAGTATAGTCTGTACCCTCAGATAAAAAGGCACAAAACACGCAGTGCTCCATGTGGAACATCGGCATATGTTGATGAATCGTCACCTCAAACCAATCGCGCGGACAACTGCTAATTAAGGCAGTTAATTGGTCGATATTCAGGTCGTATGAGGCCGTGAGACGGTCTAAAGTATAGTTTTGATAAAAGTAGTCAGCAGTGAGCGGATTGGCCACATTCAGGGCAAAATCACCGACACATCGATCGGTTTTAAAAAACTCTAAATGGTCGTAGTTTCTAATTAGATAACCATCGGCATCACTCGATCGCACTTGCTCCAATATCCAATTTTCCCCAGGTTTCGTAATGCGTGGTGGTGCGACAAAGATTTGGGGGGGAATACTTAACTGTTTGGTGGCGCGAACTAATTGCACTGCTTCGCGATATTTGCGCGGATCTTCGAGTTCGCAATAGATCGTCGCAATTCCCGATGCGATCGCGGCTGGAATTTGGTCTAATTTGCGTACTAACACAATTAATTGCGGCGGATTAAGACCCGGATGCATCACTTTTGGCAATAAGTCGATTAGCTGATTAGTTGACGATAGTTGCCAGGATTTTGGTTTGCTGCGAGCTGTAGTTAATTTAGCCACTAGTTCGCGCCGAATTTGATTGAGCGCGCTGACAGGTAACATCAGATCGCCGACTAAATTATTCGTCAGATTTCCCAAACAAAATGGCGTGTTCCCCAAGCGTCCTAATTGAGCGATCAGCTTCTCCGTAGTTAGCGGTTGGTTTTGGGCAGCAACTAATGATATTTCTGACGATACTTGTACCACATATCCCATGTCATCGCGGGCGATTGCGATTAATGGTTGGTTAACTTCACCATGTATTTCTAAATCGATCGAACGTTGGAATTTAGGCACATCGCCAGCATAAGTTTGGCGGACTTGTTTATCCAATTCTGGATCGCTAGTTTTCCAGACTTTATCACCAATATATACCTGCCGAAAATTTACCGCACCGCGACCAAAAGTCAGCATCACTTCCGACTGATTATCGCTCTTAAATACCTCATAAACTCGTCCGCCTTCTTCCCGATCTTCAGGATGTCCACAATCGAACACAATCCCGTCGCCAGCTTTAATTGGTGCAATTGGATCAATGGTAATTGCTTCGCGATCTGGATAAACTCTGGTAACTTCCCCCAAATATACACCCCGCTTTTTACCAAAGCGAGCGTGTGCCAAAGCTTGATTGTTAATGCCTTCAAACCAGCCCGTATACAAGCCCCGTGAAAAGGCCATTTCTAAGTTGTATAAATCGCGTGCTGGCTCGATAGAAATGCCCAAATCTTGGACGATGCGATCGAGTGCCGATCGATAGACCTTGGTCACATTCGCTACATATTCAGGTGTCTTCAATCGTCCTTCAATCTTCAGACAACTAACACCACTTTTGACAATTTCTGGTAAGACATTTAATCCCGCTAAATCCTGAGGACTTAGTAGATACTTTTTATCGCCTAAATAATATGATTCGCCATCGACAATTAGATCGTAAGGCATCCGACAAGCTTGAGCACATTCGCCGCGATTTGCCGATCGACCGCCCAAAGATTCACTCGTCAAACACTGTCCCGAATAGGCGACACATAGTGCCCCATGCACGAATACTTCGAGCGGAATCGATATTTCTCGATCTCCTAATTGTCCCTGAATTTTATCGATTTCTGTCAGCGAACATTCCCGCGCCAAGACGACTAAATCACACCCCAATTCATGAGCAAATTCTACCCCCGCTGCACTCGTCACCGTCATCTGCGTCGAAGCGTGAATCGGGAAATCCGGCGATAGATGGCGAATCAACCTGCACAGTCCCACATCCTGGACGATCGCCGCATCCACCCCCGCTAAAATGATGCTGCGCAGATACTGCTCCGCTGCTGGCAATTCCTGGGGGAAAATCAACGTATTCATCGTTACATACCCTTTCACCCCGCGCTGGTGCAACCACGCCATCAATTCTGGCAAATCGCCTTCAGTGAAATTCTCCGCCCGCATTCTGGCATTAAATCGCTCCAACCCAAAATAAATGGCATCCGCACCATTTTCGATCGCCGCTTTGGCACATTCCCAATTTCCCGCTGGCGCAAGCAGGAGGGGACGATGGGTGCGCGGTGGTGAAGGGATTGGTGTTGGCATCTTTAGGGAATAAATCTATGCTCCTGTATTCTAGCTTGACTTTTTAGATCATCTCGATCGTCATCATTGAGTTATTTCGTCGGCACATCAGCTAATTATGTCAAAGACGAAATTGATGAACATTGAATAGATCGTCGATTATTTACTGTGTTGATCAGCACTCGACTCGATCTCAATCCCCGCAATACTGTTACCTTCATGATGTTTGAATGCGGCATATTTACTCACACCCACTCTTTGAGCGCGATAAATACCCCCATGCCCAGAACAGAGATAACTGCAAATACAAGCGATTCCGGCATAAATACCCACAGGCGCACCGAATAATTCGATCGCCATTAATGTCGCAGCTAATGGTGTATTAGCAGCACCAGCAAATACAGCGACAAATCCCATCCCGGCGAGTAATGGGGGAGGTAAAATCGTCAGCGACGCGAGCGCATTACCCAAGGTTGCGCCGATATAGAATAGCGGCGTGACTTCACCACCTTTAAATCCCGCACCCAAACTGAGGGCGGTAAACCCAATTTTGGCAGCAAAATCCCAGGGTGAGAGTTGGGTAGTAAAGGCACTAACGATCGTCGGAATGCCTAAGCCAATATATTTAGTCGTACCGAGGAGCTGAATCGCGATCGCGACTAGAATACCACCGATAAAGGGACGTAATGGTGGATAGCTAATTTTCGCTTTGAAGTAACTACTAATTTGATACGTCAGAGTAGTAAATAGCCATGCTGTCAGCCCGAAGATGGCACCAGTAAAGATCGCAGTCAGCAGCCCCCAGATCGTCAATTCGGGGACGATCGGGATTTGGTAAACTGTGTGGTGTAGCCCCCATGTTAAGGTGATGCGATCGCCGACAATCGCCGCGATCGCACAGACAAATAAGCCATCGTAGCGAAACTGCCCAAAAGCGAGTACTTCCAGCCCAAATAATATGCCAGCGAGCGGGGTGCCAAATACGGAAGCAAATCCGCCGCTAATGCCAGCCATCATTACTAGCCGTCGATCTGGACGCGGCAGTCGCAATATCTGCGTCAATCGATCTGCCAGTGTCACGCCCATCTGTACTGCTGTGCCCTCTCTCCCTGCCGAGGCACCAAATAGATGGGAGATCGTCGTCCCTACTAATACCAATGGTGCCATCCGGATCGGAATGACTGCTTGCGGGGCGTGAATTTCTTCGAGGAGTAGGTTATTTCCGGCTTCGACACTGCTACCTAAGTAGTCGTAAATCAGTCCGCTCAATAATCCGCCCAGGGGTAACAACAGCAAGATCCCACGATGGGATTCTCGCCATCCTGTCGCCCATTCTAATGCCGCGAGGAGGACTGCTGAGGATGTGCCAGTGAGGATACCGATCGCACAGCCGATCGCCAGCCATTTTAGCAGAGGGAGTAGGGCTTGAGCTGGTGCGAGCTGCCACCACTTAGTCATGTTGTTTGCCAATCTTGAAATCGCGCTAACAATCGCCATCGTCAGTATAAACGATCGCTATTTACAGCTCGATCGGGAATAATAAAGGTAGCAACACGGTAACATAGAGATCGATCTAGTTTGAATCGAGCGTTACCAGCAGCAGGAAGGGTCTTAAGAATCTTAAATTGCGACTAGACAAATACCATCCTCGATCGACATCTCAGCTAGATCCCTTTTAGTTTAGGAGCAATAAACCAAAATGCAATCACGCGCAGTCCGAGAAGGTTCAGTGGGATTGATGCTTATCGCTGGATTGGGAATCTTTGGTGCAATTTTCATGTGGCTCAGAGGCTTAACCCCTGGCAGTCAGAATTACAATACGATCGTCCAGTTCGATCGAGCACCAGGACTGCAAACTGGAGCAGTAGTCAGGTTTCGCGGCATTCGAGTGGGCAAAGTCACCAAACTCGAACCAGGGGCGAATGGGGTCGAAGCAGTGATGCAAATGGATAATCCCGATTTGATCATCCCCAAAGATGTGACGGTAGAAGTCAATCAAACGGGGTTGATTGGCGAACCAGTAGTGGAAATCACCCCCCGTAGCGGCACTGCAATTAATGTGAACACGCTGGCCAAACCCCTCGACAGTAAGTGCGATCGCAATCTCATTCTTTGTAATAATTCTAAAATCAATGGTCGCGTCGGGGCGAGCGTGAATGAATTGATCGACAAGATGACGAAATTGGTTGATGCTTTCAACAGTCCAGAGATCGTCAGAAATCTCAATAGCACTTTAGTTAAGACTGGAACTGCCGCTGAGGATTTTTCCCGACTGAGCAAGAATCTGAGTAAACTTAGTAATGATTTTTCTAGTTTACCTAAATCTGTTGAATCTGGCCTCAATAATTTATCAGCCAAAGCCAATGTTCTGACGGGATCGATCGATCGCACGAGCACCAAATTTGGCCAAACTGCTGATAAGTTTAATGTGACAGCGGCAGAATTAACAGCAACGGCTGCTGAATACAAGAAACTAGCAACATCCGTCAATAGTTTAGTTGTCGAAAATCGGAAAACTTTTGCATCAACGCTCGATAATTTTGATAAATTGAGCATCGATCTGCGGAAGACCGTCAACTCTGTCAATCCTTCGATCGCCAAATTAAATACAACTGTCTCCAAAATCAACTCCGACAAACTAGCTAGAGAGTTAGAAAGCTTAGTCAGTAACGCCAATCAAACATCAATTAATCTCAAAAATATCACATCTAATTTAAACGATCCCAAGACGGTAATCCTATTACAGCAAACATTGGATTCGGCTCGATCGACATTTCAGAATACTCAAAAAATCACCGCAGATCTCGACGATCTCACTGGTAGCCCAGAGTTTAGATCCAATTTACGGAACTTGGTTAATGGCTTGGGTAAATTAGTTTCTTCGACCGAACAACTCGAACAACAAGCGAAATTAGCGCAAACGATCGAGCCACTGGGCAAATCGCTAGATCTCATCAGCCAATTACCAACACCAACTTCCACACCAGCTAATCCCAGTCAACAACTAGATCGCACCCAACCATTACTCAATCCCCAAGAGCCATTCAAAATCGATAACCGCTGGCACAATTCTACTATTGGCGAATCGATAAAGCCTCAAACTAAACCATAATCGATCGATATCAGCTTTGGCTAATTGTTACCGATCGGGATCGGCAAAAAAGATCGGCGTTGGTGAGCCAGATGAGTTGGATCTGCTTGGGGTGATCCAAGAGTTGGGCGATTTATTTGGATGAGGGTTGGTGTGGGGGTGGCTGAGTTGTTCATGGGTGAGTTGAGATCTAAAATGAGAGTAATCTACCTACACAATGCCTAACACTATGGTTCCATCGCTGCTCCAACGGACGACCCTAGCGGAGTTTTTGGCAGTGCCAGAAATCAAGCCTGCTAACGAGTTTATCGATGGCACAATCTACCAAAAACCCATGCCACAAGAAAAGCACAGCATTATCCAACGGGAATTAACCTTTGCGATCGATCGACCGTTGCGCGATCTAAAAATAGCTAGAGCTTTTCCTGAACTACGGTGTACGTTTGGCGATCGATCCACGGTGCCCGATATAGCAGTGATGAGCTGGGATCGCATCCCCCGCAATCCCGATGGTAGTGTTGCTAATATTTTTGCGATTGCCCCTGACTGGACGATTGAAATTCTGTCTCCAGAACAAGGTCAAACTAAGGTGGTGAAGAATATTATCCACTGTCTCAAATATGGAGCGCAGATGGGTTGGCTAATCGATCCAGATGAGCAAACAGTGTTTGTCTATCAGCCAAAAAAAGAGATAGAAATCTTTGACGATCGGGATCGAGTGTTGCTGATGCCCGGTTTTGCTGAAGAGGTGCAGCTAAAAGTTGGTGAGTTATTTGATTGGTTGCTAGAATAATCACGATCGATCGATAGTCATGGAATCTTACGGATCGATCGATCAAGAACTACTTTGCCATAACCAAACCCCACTGTTAGTAATCCCCGAATCATCAGGAGTCACCAACAGGAAATGCAAACCATGTACCAGCCGTTTGCGTGCCTCATATAGTCTCGCCGCTTGACTGACTTCAGTGTCATTAAATGTTAGCATCACCCACCGATCGGCTAATCCCGCATCTAATACTAAACCACCCGGATCGTCACCCAAATAATTGAGACTGACAGGCTCAGTTTCGGCGATCCAGCGTGCCAATCGCATCGATTGTCTACCCCCATAGATAATGACGCCAGGGATGGCGACATTAGCTCCTAGACCCCAATGCGGGGGCAATAAATAGTCTGGCATTGAGACGATCGGAATCGGTCGATCGGCAAAATCCGATACCAATTGTCCGGCGGTTAGCGTTACGAATTGCCACTTGTCACCAATTAGATCGTCGGGAATCGGTAATGGTGGTGGCGATTCGATTGCGAGTGGTTGATAATTAGCATTATGGTAATTTTGCGCTTGTTGTTGCAATAACTTTTTTAAGGCGATCGTGCGCCGTGTCGCCACAACTTCAATCCCTAATTTCGTCCCAGCAGTTTGAATTAGACCCAAACTCTGCGGTCGAAATACCTGGATCGATTCGGGTAATTTATCCGCTGCTGCTAATTTCAATTGAGTCGCAATCCACTCCGCATTAACCTGTTTTTGGGGACAAATCGCGGTATGAAACCAGCCTCCATCGGCATCACAAATTACCAGTTCCCATAAAGTTTCACCGCGATCGTTTTGCTGTGGACGGCTCGAAATATCTGCTTGCCAAGTTGTCATAGGGTGGGGAGGTGAAAGATTGGGAGACTGGGAGAGTGGGGGACTGGGGGACAGGGAGACTGGGGGACAGGGAGCGATCTATTCACTATTCACTATTCACTATTCACTATCCACTATTCACTATCCACTGAAACCTAAAGCCTAAAGCCTAAAGCCTAAAGCCTAAATCTGCTGTAAACTAAACCTTGTTCACAGCCTCATATTTAAGCATGGAAACTACCTGGCGATCGGTCAAAACTTACACTGATATTCTCTATCATAAAGCCGATGGCATCGCCAAAGTGACCATCAACCGTCCCGAAAAGCGCAACGCCTTCCGACCAGAGACGGTATTTGAGATGTACGATGCTTTTTGCGATGCGCGGGAAGATACCAGCATTGGGGTGGTATTGCTGACTGGTGCAGGGCCGCATACCGATGGGAAATATGCTTTTTGCTCTGGTGGCGATCAGTCGGTACGCGGGCACGGGGGTTATCAGGGTACCGATGGGATTCCCAGATTGAATGTGTTGGATCTCCAACGGTTGATGCGATCGATGCCGAAACCAATTATCGCCCTAGTTGCGGGTTATGCGATCGGTGGCGGTCATGTTTTACACTTGATTTGCGATTTGACTATTGCCGCTGACAATGCGATCTTCGGCCAAACGGGGCCGAAAGTTGGTAGTTTCGACGGTGGGTTTGGGGCGAGTTATCTGGCACGGATTGTCGGTCAAAAGAAGGCACGAGAAATCTGGTATCTCTGCCGTCAATATGACGCGCAGGCAGCTTTGGATATGGGTTTGATCAATACAGTGGTACCGATCGATAGACTCGAAGCGGAAGGGATTGCATGGGCGCAAGAAATACTAGCAAAAAGTCCGATCGCGATTCGCTGTCTCAAAGCTGCGCTCAATGCCGATTGTGATGGGCAAGCTGGTTTGCAAGAGTTGGCAGGTAATGCGACGTTGCTCTACTATATGACCGAGGAAGGTGCGGAGGGCAAGCAGGCATTTTTGGAGAAACGTCAGCCTAATTTCCGCCAGTATCCTTGGTTGCCATGAAGTTAGCAGATCGGAGTGTGTTTGGATTGCAACATGCTTACGAGCGAGATTGTTGTGATGAAACAAAAATGATTGGTGTTTATGCTAGTCAATCGCAAGCAGAAGCAGCGATCGCAAGGCTCTCCGGACAACCTGGTTTTAGCGAGCGACCCGATGATTTTTCGATCGATGAATACGAACTCGATCGAGATAATTGGGGCGAAGGTTTTGTGACAATCGGGGCTGATGACTAAAATCGCGATCGCGATCGGTAATTTTTGTCACGATCGAATTTCGTTAGTTATCGTAGACATAGACGATCGATCCCAAGCAACCAAACTTTATGATCTGGCTCAGTCAAATTGCGATCGGTGGCATAGAAATTAGTCCGAGTGGACTGTGGCTGATAGTTGGTGCAGGACTGTGTTTGCTAGAGCTATTTGTCCCTACAGCCTTTACAGCGGTATGTATGGGTGCGAGTGCGCTGCTGGTGTCACTATTAGCGTTGTTACTACCCTCAGCCTTCGGGTTGCAAATATTTATCTGGCTGTTGGGTTCGGGTGGATTGGCGGCGATTGGTTATCGAATAAATAAACAACGCACCTCCAGCACGATTCGATCGGCTACCGAAGCCGAAGCTTTGACGGCAATGATGCCAAACCAAACTGGGCGGGTACTCTATGAAGGTAGTTCTTGGCGCGCTCGATGTGCTGAAGGAACAGAACCCGTCGCCCCGCAAGACAAACTATATGTAGTCGGTCGCGAAGGTAATTTGTTGATTGTGATGCCGATGCATTCGTCAGCAATTGATTGATTCGATCGACGATCTTGACATGCCAATCCGGTAAAAGTAACCTTTTTAGAAACTCACTACTTCATCTAAATATTTAGAATTAATATTATGGAACCATTTGCTCTAATCATTGCTGCTGCTCTCGGCTTTGGTGGTTTTTCTGGAATTAAAATTATCAAACAAGGGGATGAAGCTCTAGTCGAAAGACTGGGAAAATATACAGGGAAAAAACTGCAACCTGGCTTGAATTATTTAATTCCAGTGGTAGAGCGGATATCCGTCCAGCAAACCGTTAGAGAAAGAGTAATTGATATCCCCCCCCAGCAATGTATTACTCGCGACAACGTCTCCGTGACTGTCGATGCTGTCGTCTACTGGCGAATTTTGGATTTGGAAAAAGCTTACTACAAAGTCGAGAATCTCCAATCGGCGATGATTAACTTAGTGCTGACTCAAATCCGCGCTGAAATGGGGCAATTATCATTAGATGAAACCTTCACCGCACGCAATCAAATCAATGAATTGCTCTTGCAGGATTTGGACAAATCCACAGATCCTTGGGGTGTGAAAGTTACGCGCGTAGAACTGCGGGATTTGATTCCGGCCAAAGCGGTAATGGATGCGATGGAATTGCAAATGTCTGCCGAACGGAAAAAGCGGGCGGCAATTTTGACGTCGGAAGGGGAACGCGAATCAGCAGTAAATGCAGCCAAAGGGCGGGCGGATGCCTTGCTGCTCGATGCCGAAGCCCAGCAAAAGTCAGTCCTACTCGGCGCAGAAGCCGAGCGTCAACAGCAGATCCTCAAGGCACAAGGGATTGCCGCAGCCGCTGGCATTATCGGCAAACAGCTTCAAGATAATCCTGAAGGCAAACGATCGGTTGAAGTGTTATTGGCGTTGGGCTATCTCGAAATGGGCACCAACATCGGGCAGAGTCCAAGCAGCAAAGTTCTCTTTATGGATCCTGGCAATGTGCCAGCGACGATGGAAGGAATTAAATCTATTTTAGGCAATCCAGTCCAGAGCTGAGGATCTATTGAATGACGATCGAGCACCAATTTTCTTGAAGGGAATTTATTTTTAGATCGAATAGCATGTACAAATTTGCGGCGGCTTCAGCAGATGAATCAATCGTGTTTGGTAGTGCTAGACCTGGATACACCGATCGACAAGTCGCACAGTGGGTCGAATTTATGCGTGATCGAGACATTCAGCGGGTCTGTTGTTTGTTGTCGGCATCTCAACTAAATCGATATTCAGATTTACCAAGTATATATTGACAAAACTTTGAAATTGATCGAGTCTGTTGGGCACCAGTTGATGATTTTCGATTGGTCGATCGGCACCTGCTCATTCACCACATATTGCCATTTCTAGCTAGTGCAGTTCGATCGACTGAAAAGGTAGTAATTCACTGCTCTGGCGGAGTTGGGCGCACTGGGCAAATTCTAGGGGCTTGGCTCGTTGCTGGGCGTGGATACTCGTGTAAATCGGCGATCGATACTGTTATCCAAACGGGGCGAAATCCCTATGAAGCGGTAATTGTGGCACCATTCTGGGGCAGAAATCCTTGGCGAGTTATGACAGAACTTTACAGCTTACTAGATGAATGTATTTGATTGAGAAACACACTCATCTAACCGGATCTGTAATTGTTATCAGCTAAAAATCCACACCCCTACGCAGATCGACACCTCGATCGGCATAATGTTTGTGGCAGATCATTTCCGAGTGGACGCTGGCAATATTAAAGTAAGCCGGAGTATTGAAGCAGCGTCCGGTAATAATTACCTGCGTATCCTGGGGCTTATTGACTAGACTGCGGACGATCGGTTCTTGATCGAGGAGATCGAGGTCTACAGTAGGGTTTAATTCGTCGAGAATGATCGTTTTGTACAGTCCTGACGCGATCGCACTACTGGCGATTTCCCAGCCCCGTTGCGCCTCAACGTAGTCGATATCTTGTTGCTTGCCGCGCCAGACGATCGCGTCGCCACCGCAGCGATGATGATCGACTAGTTGGGGATAACTTTTTTTCAAAGCATCGATCGCGGCATCTTCGGTATAGCCAGTACCGCCTTTGAGCCATTGGACGATCAGGACGCGATGGGACTCATCTTGGCTGATACCCTTACCGATCGCTTGTAATGCTTTACCCAGCGCGCTTGTAGATTTACCTTTACCCGCACCCGTATAGATTTCAATTCCGGAAATTCCTTGAGCTGCGGCTTCGGGATGATGGTGTGCTCTCATTTCGGAATGCAGATCGGCGATTTCGATCAGTTCGGCGGGGGCGTCGCGCCCAGTCACGATCACTTCGAGATGATTGGGTTTCGATTGCAAGATCTCCACGATTTCGGCAATCGGGAGCAAACCTAAGTCGAGTGTGGGACTGAGTTCGTCTAGGACGATCACGGAATATAGATCTGAATAAATCGCACCTTTAGCCACCGTCCAGGCGCGATGGGCTTCGGCGCGATCGAAATCCGTGACTTCTTCTTTCCCAAAATATTCGGATCGACCCGTCCGTACCCGATCGATCAAATGGGGGAAACTCTTTCGCAGTGCCGCGATCGCCGCATCTTCATCATAGTCGCGTTCCGAACCCTTCAAAAATTGCAATAATAAAATTCTGGTATCCGCGCCTGCTTCAATACCCAATCCGATCGATCGCAATACAACACCTAGTGCTGCTTGGGATTTACCTTTCCCCGCCCCATCGTAGACGTGAATTTGTCCTGCCGCACGTTCTTTGCGTTTTGTCGCCGTGCGAATCCCAATGCCAACTCTAGTCACTTAGCTTTAACTCCCAATTTGATGAGTGATGTTCGGGTGGAGGTGATCGAGTCCGATCGATGTTCGCCGCTCAATGATTATAGACAACTTAGGAGAATGGTTGTTTATAATAGCTTTAACATTTGCTCGCTCGATCGCCACATCATCACTATGAACCTCGCACTATCTCAAATCGGTAATCAAATGTCTAATCTAACTGGCGTACGTGCCATTATGAAAGACATTCAAGAAACGCTGGCTGCCCGCAAAGGTGAAGAATTTATCAATCTCAGCGCGGGTAATCCGGTGATCTTGCCAGAGATCGAGCAAATGTGGCGGGATTACACGATCGAGTTATTGGATAGCAAGGATTATGGCGAGGTGGTCTGTCGCTATGGTTCGAGCCAAGGCTATCAACCACTAATCGACGCGATCGTCTCTGATTTCAATCATCGCTACGGCCTCAATTTGACTGCCAAAAACGTGTTGATTACCCCTGGCAGCCAGAGTTTGTATTTTTATGCGATGAATGCTTTTGGCGGGCAAACAGCGGGATCGCAGATGAAACAGGTGGTGTTACCGTTGAGTCCCGATTATACGGGCTATGGCGGGATGGCGATCGTTCCAGATTCAGTAGTCGCCTACAAGCCAACTCTGGATATCGATGCGGCCAATCATAGCTTCAAATATCGTCCCGATTTTAGTCAGTTACAGATCGGCGAAAATACTGGCTGCGTATTATTTTCACGTCCTTGTAATCCGACCGGAAATGTCTTGACGGGCGAAGAAGTTCATAAAATTGTGGCACTTGCAGCTAATTACGACGCGCCAGTGTTGATCGATTCGGCTTACGCACCACCATTCCCTAGTCTGAACTTCACCGAAATGACCCCGATCTTCGGGGATAATATCTTGCATTGTATGAGCCTTTCCAAAGCCGGATTGCCAGGAGAACGGATCGGCATCGCCCTGGGTAGCGAAAAGTTTATCGGCGTACTGGAATCATTCCAGACCAATATGTGCCTTCACTCATCCCGCTACGGCCAAGCAATCGCCGCTAAAGCGATCGCCAGCGGTCGGTTGGCCAATTTGGCGACTACCGTCATCCGCCCGTATTATCAACAAAAGTTTGCCGTTCTCGAAGCCGGATTGACCAAATTTATGCCCCAAGATTTACCGTGGTATCTCCATCGCGGCGAGGGCGCAATTTTTGCCTGGATGTGGTTCCAAGATCTACCGATGACTGATTGGGATCTATATCAATTGCTCAAACAAGTCGGTATTATCGTTGTACCTGGAAATTCCTTCTTCCCTGGATTGCACGAAGATTGGGCACACAAGCAACAATGTATCCGCATCAGCCTGACAGCTAGCGATGCGGATATTACTACGGCGATGGAGCGATTAGCCCAGGTGGTGACGCAAGTGTATCGGGGGAAGTAGGAGAAAAAAGGCTACTGGTAAGGTCGAAGGCTATGACAATTACCCGTACCCAGATCGCAGATTTTGAGAATTTCATCCCCCAGTAGCACTATAGAGCGATTTGCCATCGGGACTGTAACAGATGGAGTTCACCCGATCGACATGTCCGAGCAGAGTCTGCAATAATTTGCCCGTCTCAATTTCCCAAATTTTAATCGTGAGATCGGCACCAGGCATCGCTAATTGCCGACTATCGAGACGGAAGGGGACGGTGAGAATTGCTCGATCGTGTCCGGTAAAAGTCTGTAAGAGTTGGCAATTCTTGCGGCTTGGAGTTTTCGAGATCCAACCATCGTTAGCACTACACCCCGTCTGCGCCCCTGTTTTCGCGCTGTCATATTTAAATGACTTCACATTTCCTACTTGCTCTCGTTCGCACTAAATGATGCTAGTGATCGCAATTAAATAATGATTCGATTGCCGATTTATCGGCAGTGTGATCGGTAGGGGTAATTCATGAATTACCCCTACCGATCGATTGGCTTTTGCTAGAATATGCGATCGTCGTAACTTCCGCCCCAATAGCCGATGTTCGATCGCACTCATTGGGTTGAGGGTACCTCCGGCTCGATCCCCAAAGCGCGTAACTGAGCGGCTAATCGATCGGCTCGCTGACTTGCGAGATCGGCTCGTTGACTTTCGAGCTTGGCTCGTTCGTAAGGGGTGGGATAACGGCTGTTGTTTTCGTCGTACCAATACAACCATTCTCTTGATTTGAGTAAGCTAGGGATGAGTTCTTGGAGTTCATTGCCCACTGGGGTATCGTCCGAGCACGGCAATTCGTCGGCGGTGGGTATGTATTTAGGTAGCTCGTACTGGTACATGTTAGTAAGTGAGTGAAGAGCTTACCGCCATTTTAGTAAGATTCAGTCGTCCTGCGCGATCGCCGATCGACTACCCTTAAGAATTTAGGCTTTGCCGAGGGTTTGCGGATGCGCGTTCGTCGGGTGTCCCGACGGATTAGCGACCCAAATCGCGCCGAGGTCTCCTCGGCGTGCGTTTGGGTCAAGACAGCGCACCAAGCAAGCGAGACAAGACAGGGAGTTGATAGTGAATTAGTTGTCAGTAGTTACCTAAATCCTAAATGGTGAGTAGCCGACGAACTATCTCCAAACTTGTGCGAGCACTAATTCTTCCTACTCTTCTTCGCTCCCAACTCCCAACTCCCAACTAAATTAAGCCATTCTCGTTTCGATCGCCCAGCGCGCTAATTCCGTCCGATTGCTGAGTCCGGTTTTGCCGAGCATATTCGAGACATGACTTTCGATCGTGCGTTGGCTGACATTCATTTGGAGGGCAATTTCCCGATTGGCGAGTCCTCTAGCTACCAATTGCACGACCTTGAGTTCGGTCGGCGTGAGTTCGACAGTGGCTGGCACTTGAATGGGCGAATTATCATCGCCAATCCCGTCAGTATGTAGCAATAATCGATTGGTTTGCTTGAGCGAAGATTCGACTTGGGCGACGAGTTCTTCCGGCTCGAAGGGTTTGACCATATAGACATCGGCACCCAAGTTCAGACCTTTAATCCGATCTTGGCTTTGACCGCGAGCGGAGAGAAACAAGACCGGAATCCAACTGGTACGCGGATCTTTGCGGACATTTTCGATCAGGGCATAGCCATCCATCTCTGGCATCATAATGTCACAGATGATCATGTCGGGGAGGTTTTGGGAAAGTAGATTGAGTGCTTCTTTCCCATTATCAGCAGTCAAAACCTCATAGCCTCGAAACTCTAAATAATCTTTGACTAATAAGATGAGATTGGGGTCATCATCGATTAATAGTAGTCGCTTGCGGTCTTTTCCACCAACTGCTTTCATAATCTTCTGACTAGAGTTAACCGTTTGTTGCGATCGATAATCTGTATTTAACCACCCAATGGGGTTGAAATGCTAGCCTTTTTCTGACTTATTCAACCAAAATAGCGGCAATAATCTAGGTATTATTATTATTTTGGAAATAAGCGATTGGGTGTCGATCGCCATATATTTCCCTATAGATCTTAATAGTTAGGAGACAATCTCCGTAGCCGATCGGATAATGAAGCTTGTGTAGAGTCAATTCTTGACAGCTCGAACAGCGATCGCCAAAATACTTCAGACCACAGGTGTCTATAGATAATACTCTAAGATTGCGATCGAGTGGTAATTATCTAGATGAGCTATTTAAAATCTACTCTGATTTTGAAACTAGTCAACTAGTAGCAAATTAGACATTTGTTATCGGCTAGATCGTCAAACTGATCGCTAATGTAGCAACTCCTCTAACTGATTCTGATTGCACAACCACTGATACAGACCTTGCTGAGCAATTAACTCCTGATGGGTACCAGTTTGGACGATTTCACCTTTATCCATCACCATAATCCGATCGGCAGTGGCCGCTGCGGATAATTGATGTGTAATAAATATCACAGTCCGCTTTTGTCCGGCGTGGGCAAGATTCTGCAAAATAGCGGTGGCGGTTTGATTATCGACACTCGAAAGTGCATCGTCGAGAATCAAAATCGGTGCATTCATCAGTAAGGCTCGCGCTAATGCCGTCCGTTGGCGTTGGCCACCAGAGAGGGTGATGCCACGTTCGCCGACGATCGTATCGTATTGGGCGGGGAAATTCTCAATTTCCCAATGAATTTGTCCCAATTTAGCAGCGGCTTCAACCTTATTTCTACTAGCTACAGGTTCGCCATACCGGATATTATTCTCGATCGACGTACTAAATAAGAAGCTTTCTTGGGGTACATAAGCGATCGCCCCGCGCAGATCGGCTAGACTCACACTAGTCACATCATAATCATCGATAAATAAACTCTGTGCGGGGATTTCGACTAAGCGAGGAATGGCATTCGCCAGTGTCGATTTGCCAGCACCGATCGGTCCGACGATCGCGATCGTTTCGCCCGGTGAAATTGTAAAATTAAGCTGCTTGAGCGCAGGTGTATCGGCACCAGGATGAGTGTAACTGAAATTACGGGCGACGATCTGTCCTCGCACAGCCCGATCTAGATGAATTGCAGTCGGCGTATCGGCAATTTTAGGTCGATTGAATAAGATCGCTTCGACTCGATCGATACTGACTTCCCCCCGCTGATATGCCGTAATTGTGAACCCCAGTAATGCAGTGGGGAAAATTAGATTTTGGGCGAAAATAATCAATGACAAGAAGTCACCAACCGTAGTTTTTTTGGAGATGATTTCGAGTCCACCCGTCCATGAGAAATTTATGGCTGGACTAATATTTTGATTGGCGATCTCTAGCCCGCCTTGCCATAATAAGACCAACAAACTAATCGAGGCTAGTCCTTGAATGATGGGAAAAATCGTGTTTCGTGATTCTGCTAGCTTGAGATTGGCTGTAAATAATTCTTGATTCTTCTTTCTAAATGCTCGCCGTTCGTTCTCTTCTTGAGCATAAATTTTGATCGCAGCGATACCGCTCATATCTTCCTGAATCAACTCACTCAAATCAGAAATTGATTCTTGGACGACAACCTGTTGATCGCGAAGTTGACTGCTAAATAGCTGGACTGTAATCAACATCAACGGATACACCGCTAATGAAAACACAGTGAGCTTGACATTAATGGACAGCATCGCAGGTAAAGTTAACGCGTATGCAAACACGATATTCGCCGTACTTAATACTGCAAAACCGACCAACCGCATGATGTTCTCGACATCACTGGTAAACCGATTGATCAGATCTCCCACCGTCATCGTCACAAAATATCCTGGCTCTAACCGCAAGATTTGCTCGAAGATATCCTGTTTCATTTTGGCTTGAACTTGCCGTCCCACACCAAAAATCAGAATCCGCGAAATCATCCGCACAATCCACATCAACGATGTCAATCCGACAATGAAGATTGCTAGTTGAGTCAGATAGTCGCTAGTAAATGAAGTTTTCAGTCGATCGATCCCATCTCTAATTAGTAGCGGGAGATAAACACTCAAAGCATTGACCACAAACAGCGCAAAGATACCTTGTGCTGTTTGCCATTTATAAGGATTGAGGTAGTTGAGGAGTTTTTGAAAACGCGACATTGTTTAGGGATGGGGACGGGGACTGGGAGACGAGGCGACTGGGTGACTGGGTGACTGGGTGACTGGGAGATCGTTCCAAATCTATCCACTATTCACTATCCACTATCCACTCCCTCTTCACCTAAAGCCTAAAACCTAATACCTGACATAGAGAGATCTTGTGTGATAAGATCGTAGGTTTGTGGCACCATCTCAAATATAGCTTAGAAAGCTGACATCGAAATCAATATGGCAAAGCGCGTACAGTTAGTTTTAACCCAAGACGTCCGTAAACTGGGCAAAAATGGCGATTTAGTAGAAGTAGCACCTGGTTATGCTCGCAACTATCTCTTGCCTCAAAAAATTGCGACTAATGTCACCCCTGGCATCCTCAAGCAAGCCGAAAAGCGTCGCGAAATCGAGCGGTTGCGGTTATTGGCACTCAAAGAAGTCGCTCTGACTCAAAAAGCAGCGATCGAAAAAGCTGGTAAATTCTCCATTGCTAAGCAAGTTGGTGAAAATGATGCCATCTTTGGTACTGTTACCACCGCCGAAGTTGCTGAAGTCATCAAAGCCGTCACTACCCAAGAAGTTGACAAGCGCGATATCACGCTGCCTGATGTAGCCAAAATCGGTACCTATAGAGCCGAACTCAAGCTCCATCCTGAAGTTATCGTCACTGTCGAAATCGAAGTCGTCTCCAAGTAATTTTAGTTCAGAATTACCGATCGACTCAGGCTGCACCCGCAGCCTATTTTTGTATCTACGAATGGCTTTTTTGGTACAATAGTGCTAGTAAAGGTGATTCAAGATCTACCCATTGCTAGTAAGATGGGCGGGTTTAAATGAGATCTTTTGCTTCGTTCGAGCCAGTAGTATAAACCCGCCCCTACAGATCTTAAATGTCAGATATACCCAACTTTCGATCGACAAGTCTGATTCCCCCCCAGAATATTGAAGTTGAGGAAGCCATCCTGGGTGGGATTTTACTCGATCCAGAAGCGATCGGGCGTGTTGCCGAAAAACTTATTCCCGAAGCCTTTTATATCCCGACACATATAGATATCTACAAAGCCTGTCTGGATCTCAATGGACAAGGTAAACCGACAGATTTGCTCACCCTCACTGACTGGTTGATCGACCAAAAACAACTTGAGAAAATCGGCGGACAAGCTAAACTAATTCAATTACTCGAACGAACAGTTAGTGCGGTGAATATCGATTCATTAGCCGTCCTGGTGATGGATAAATATATCCGGCGTGAGTTGATTAAAGCAGGTACAGAAGTCACTCAGCTCGGCTATGCTGCCGATCGACCATTAGAAATCGTCCTCGATGAATCGGAACAACAAATCCTCAATTTGACCCAAGCTAGACCGAAGCAAGGGCTAACACCAATTAAAGACATTGTTGCGACTACTTACCAAGATATTCAAGATCGTCACGACCAATTAATTCCCCCTGGATTGACTAGTGATTTTAGCGATCTCGACGGGATGACTGGCGGTTTTCAGAGATCGGATCTGATCATCATTGCGGGTCGTCCGTCAATGGGAAAAACAGCGATAAGTTTGAATATTGCCTATAACATGGCAAGGTTGCATAAGCTACCAGTATTAGTATTTAGCTTGGAGATGTCTAAGGATCAATTAGTCCAAAGATTGATTGCTAGTGAAGCTGGTGTCGATAGTAATCGACTGCGGGCGGGACGAATTAGTCCGAATGAATGGGATTCTGTCTATAAAGCAGTAGACAGAATTTCTGAGCTGCCAATTTATATCGATGATAATGCCAGTATGATGCTGATGGAGATGCGGAGCCAAGCGCGGAAATTACAAGCTGAGCATGGTGGTACTTTGGGATTAATTATGATCGACTATCTTCAACTCATGGAAGGTAGCAGCGATAATCGCGTTCAAGAAATCTCAAAAATTACCCGTGGTTTAAAAGGATTGGCACGAGAATTACAAGTTCCATTAATTGCTTTGTCGCAGTTAAGTCGTGGTGTTGAAGCGAGAAATAATAAGCGACCAATGATGTCAGACTTGAGAGAATCGGGTAGTATTGAACAAGACGCGGATTTAATTATTATGCTTTATCGTGATGCTTATTATAATCCCGACACGCCCGATCGAGACATTACCGAATTAATTATTACCAAACATCGAAATGGCCCGACAGGTGTAGTCAAACTAGTGTTCGATCCAGGTTTGACTAAGTTCAAGAATTTGGCTCGTCCGATGAATTAATCAGAGCAATCGATCGTTTATCTAGATAATTGAGTAGTGACTAAAAATTTAAATATTCGCAGTAAAAGTTTTGACTGGGGTAGTCGCACCTATATTATGGGCGTGTTGAACGTGACTCCCGATAGCTTTAGCGATGGGGGCAGATTTGCGACAGTGAATGCCGCGATCGATCGAGCAATCCAAATGGTAATCTCAGGTGTAGATATCATCGATATCGGTGGCGAATCTACCAAACCAGGGGCGACACCTGTAGATGAAGCGACAGAATTAGCGCGGGTAATCCCCGTAATCCAGGGCATCCGACAACATCCCGATACTCAACATATTCCCATTTCGATCGATACTACCAAAGCCAGCGTCGCTCGATCGGCAATTCAAGCTGGTGCAGATATCATTAATGATGTTTCTGGTGGCCAATTTGATGCCGAAATGTTCGCGACAGTCTCACAATTGGGAGTGCCCTACGTCATGATGCACCTGCGCGGGACGCCAGCGACGATGCAGCAGATGACTGATTATGATGATGTCGTCGGTGAGATTTTAGCCTTCCTTGAGATGCAGATCGATCGAGCGGTGAATGCTGGGATCGATCGAGCCAAGATTATGATCGATCCAGGGATTGGGTTTGCTAAACAATATCAGCAGAGTATTGAAATTATTCGCCACTTAGATAGATTCGAGATTCTGGATTTGCCCCTATTAGTCGGTGTATCGCGTAAAAGCTTCATCGGCAAGATTTTGAACCAACCCGACCCCGAAGGCCGCTTGTGGGGCACGGCAGCCGCTTGCTGTGCATCGATCGCTAGGGGGGCGGATATCCTGCGCGTTCATGATGTTGCCGAAATGCTTGATGTCATTCGGGTTGCTGATGTCATGTTCAGAAATTAGGATCTAGACGGGATAAGTTTGCACACTTAGCCAAAAGTGATGAGAAAATAGAGAAGGGCTAAAAAGATCGGTTAAGATGACTAACTCACCAGAATCAAACCAACCAGAGCGAGATCTCCGGCGGAGAATGCGCCAATCGAGTTCGCGCATCCAACGATTGGAAGCAACTCAAATGCCAGCCAAAAGTATCGACGAGGCTTTTCAACAAGTTTATGACGAACTAGACGAACTTCAAGATAAATCCGATGCGACGAGAGCAGATATAGCTTCGATGAAGGTAGATATCGCCAGACTCGAAGGCAAGATCGATATTATTTTGCAACATTTGACTGGATTAGGAAACTAATCTCGCGATTACCTCGCGGCGCGGCTTCTGATAAAGCAGAGGCTCCGCCAACGCCAACGATCAATTCCTACTAATTCAATAGATTGGTTCCAGGCAGTCGAAAGTTCAGTTCTGAGCATCACAAATCATCTCGCGATCGATCGCTAAATAGTAACCAACAACAGTGCAGATTAAATCATCTCTCGACAATCTATTGACTCCGACAGCGATTGCGCTAGGTAACTTTGACGGCATTCATCGGGGTCATCTAGAGGTGATTAAACCTGTCTTAGAATTGGACGATCCAGATTGTTATAAAACCGTGGTGACGTTCGATCCGCATCCGCAGGAATTTTTTACCGGACAACAACGCCAACTGATCACTCCCCAACCGGAGAAAGCGATGATTTTAGAGCAGTTGGGCATCCAGCAACTAGTATTATTACCATTCGATCGCGAGTTGGTAAAACTGTCCCCACAGGAATTTGTGACGCAGATTTTAAACAATCGATTGCAGTCGAAATTTGTCAGCGTCGGTGAAGATTTTCGGTTTGGCAATCAGCGCGCTGGTGCAGCAGCAGATTTGGTGCAACTCACCGCAGATGTTGACATCACCACCAAGATTGCACCCTTAGAACAAAATGGCGAGAGCCGGATTAGTAGTTCGCGGATTCGGGCGGCGTTATTAGCAGCGGATTTACAACTGACTAAAACATTATTAGGCAGATATTACTCGATCGTCGGGACGGTAATTAACGGTCAAGAAATCGGTCGATCGATCGGATTTCCGACTGCCAATCTCAAGTATCCACCCGAAAAGTTTCTGCCGCGTCAGGGTGTCTATTGCGTGCGAGTAGACACTGCCACCCAACAACAATTACCAGGCGTAATGAATATCGGCAAACGCCCAACTGTCAATGGTGTCAATACCACGATCGAAGTCCATCTCCTTGATTGGGATGGCAATCTATACGAACAGCAATTGACTATTTATTTGCACCAATTCTTGCGATCGGAACAAAAGTTTCCCGATCTGACCGCACTTACCAACCAAATTCAAGCTGACTGCGACACTGCAAGAGTATTTTTTCAGATTCAAAGTTCTCAAAATATCTAAGAGGGTGTTTGAAAAGTCAAATCTGTTACACCCAAACCCTGGAAAATCCCCCTGTCTTGTCTCGCTGCTTGGTGCGCTAAACCCTCGGCAAAGCCGAGGAGCGCGCATCCGCAAACCGTCGGGGAACAAAGGCGTGCGCGAGCCGCTAGCCCCCTTAAAAAGCGGATGCGCTCCGCGCGGGTTCCCCGCGAAAGGAACCGCCCCAAGAAGTGGGGAACCGGATTCTTAGACCCCCTTTTTAAGGGGGATTTAGGGGGATTCATAAAAACTATGGGTGTCAAAAATAACTTTTCAAACAGCCTCTAACTTAATTTTTAGAATTTTTCCGAATTAGATCGAGGAATTCGGGATAATTCTCTAGATCTTGCTCCGATTCTAATGCAGGCATTTCTACCCAATTTACTTCAGCATGGAGCAGATCGACATAAGCATAGAAGGCTGCTTCATCCTCTCGATGAGTGAGTACATAATCACGTAATTCTTTCTGATTCATCTGTCGATAATTAATTTGACTCATTAGATCTATCTCCATTACCTGCGACTAGGACTTTGGCAATGAGACGATCGATTGTTCTGAACGGTATATTCTATGGGATTTGGGGAAGTTCGATGTGGAGTTTGTTACCGATTTCTAGGACGTTGTTGGTAAAGTCGGTGATGCCAGCGATCGGAGTAGCGATCGTACCTGCAATAGCAAGGAGGGCGATGAGACGCTTTTTTAGACGAGCTGGATTGCGGTTCTCTTCTGGTTGCTTGATTTCAGTTTCGATGTCATCGATGTCGATGATTAGATCTTCTTGAATTTCAGTGGGGAATTGGGTGGAGGTTTGGCGAAGGGTGTTTATGAGGTTGAGAAGTTCGACGGTGTTGGCGTTGTGGTTTTGAATAAAAGTGTTGTCAGTGACAGTTGCTTGAGCTTCATCGGTTGCGATCGCCCCAATGTTAGCTTGGCGAAGGTCAAATTTGGTAGTTTTAGGGGATTGTTCTGTCACTGTAGATTTTCCTGCGTTAATAAAGACATTTGTAATGGAGCTTTCTTCTCCATTGTAGCGATCGCCTCTAATTGGTTGGGTTACATTGCTAGTACCGATCGCATCATCAATCAAACTATGAACCTTGACTTTGCGGTAGGGCGGCTTGTCGCACTCGGTTTCGTAGGTTTGATTTTGCAGCCGTTCTTGGAGTTTTTGCAGCGCATAAGCATGGGGATTTTGAGAGCCTTTGCAGGTTAGACAATTGCAGGGAATTAATTCTCGGTAGCGAAGCTTTTCGTAGGAATCGTGGATTTTATTAAACTCGTGGCGAATGCGGGTGAGGAGGTCTTTCTTGGGAAAACCGGATACTCGAATGCGGATTTCATTTTTGGAATAGGTTTCGATGACTTCGGCTCTGGCATTTTCTTCGGAGAGGATAATGCCTTCTTTCCAGACGAGATCGCTGTCAATTAGCCTGTGCATTTCGACGGTGAAACGGGTGAGCATTCCCTTGGGCATGAAATCATAGTGATAACGCAGGATGAGGTTGTCGGCGTCGTTCCAAGCGTATTCGGGTTCGTTCGGCGAGAGCAGTTGGGGGGCGATGTAGGTGCGGGGGCGGTGAGGGATTTCGTAGCAGAGTTTAAACCGCATCATCAATTGCAGCAGTTCGTCACACATGTCGGTATATTTATCGTCCGCCCAAATTTGGGCAAGGTCGTCGTGGGTAAAACAACCGAGGGCTTGCTGGACTTTGGGTGTGTCGAGGACGGTGTAGACGGCAGTAGTACCCCATTCTGGTTTGAGTATAATCCAGTTCTTTAGGATAGGATCGTCTTGGAAGTGCAAGCAGACACCAAGGTCATGAAGGTAGCTGCTGAGTTGGAGTTTGTCTTCGTGGCGTTTAAATCCATAGGTGTCGCACAGATCGAGGAATTTGGATTGGGGGATATAGTTGCAGGCGTTGGCTTCTACGGCAGCGCGGACACGCACCCATGTTTTGGGTAGGGGTTGACCGATGTGGGGAAGTTGACTGATATAGTGTTGAGCTGCGGTGAGGATTTCGGGAAGTCCACGATTACTGGCAAGGTTAGTAGGGAGAATTTTTTCCAAGCTTGGGAATCGTCCGCGTAGTTGGTTTTCGTTGACTTGGCAGGGGCGGTCTTGTTTTTCGTTTTTGACAATCAGTGTGGGGCTAGCTTCACTGAGGAGTTCGACGACTTCTAGCCAGAAGTTAAAATCGGTATTGTCTTGGCGGGTATCGGCGACGAGGAGATAGAGGGAGCGTTTGGTGAGGAAGAATTGATGGGTGGCGTGATAGATTTCTTGACCGCCAAAATCCCAAATGTTGATGCGGAAGGAATTACCACTGAGATGCTGGAAGTTTAAGCGAAGTACGTCGATACCTTCGGTAGATTTTTCGGGATTGTCGCTACCTTCAAGTTTGAGATTGTAGTTGGAATCAATAAGTTTTTTGGCAAGGCTAGTTTTTCCCGCTCCGCCTTCACCTATGATTAGCAGCTTGGCTTCATAAATATAATCAGTATTCTCTTCTACTCTTTGTCGATAGTAATCACGAACTGCAAGCCCACCTTTTTTGACAATTTCCGGAGGTATTTGAATGAATGAGTTGTTCCTAATGTCGAGGGAAGTGAGGTTGGTTAAGCTCCCAATTGACTCCGGCAATACGTTGAGTTTATTGTTCCGAAGGTCGAGGGAAATGAGGTTGGTTAAGTTCCCAATTGACTCCGGCAATACGTTGAGTTTATTGTTCCGAAGGTCAAGGGAAATGAGATTGGTTAAGTTCCCAATTGACTCCGGTAATACGTTAATTTGGTGAAAACTGAGATCGAGAGAAGTGAGATTTGTTAAGTTCCCAATTGACTCTGGTAAAACGTTGAGTTTGTTGTCTCTAATGTCGAAAGAGGTAAGATTAATTAAGTTCCCGATCGACTCTGGTAAAGTATTAAATTGGTTCTCGTTAAGATTGAGAAAAGTAAGATTGGTTAAGTTCCCGATCGACCCTGATAAAGCATTGAATTGATTAAGAGATAGGTCGAGAGAGGTAAGATTAATTAAGTTCCCGATCGACTCTGGTAAAGCATTGAGTTTGTTGTTCCTGAGGTCAAGGACGGAGAGGTTGATTAAGTGCTCGATTGACTCTGGTAAAGTATTAAATTGGTTAGCCCACAGATCGAGGGAATTCAGTTAGGTTAAGCTCTTCCC
>NZ_JANNDR010000276.1:0-2396 GCF_031378165.1 Chamaesiphon sp. OTE_75_metabat_556 | reverse complement strand
CACCAGTCAACTCCACCAACTTTGGTCTGAGTGCGACTAGCGAGACTCTGTATGCATTCCTGGGCACCAGCGATACGACGCCAACCACACTGTTGACCGCCGTATCGACAGAATCCGCCGACACGCTCGGCATTGTGGGGTTAACAAATGGGGTGAATGCGATCCGCCTGACTCCTAGTGCTGACTTTGCCGAGTTCAATGGATCTCGCACCAATCAAGCTAGCTTTGCCAACTACCGCACGTCAGTAAACACGGCTAGCAACTGGAACATCAATGTCGATGGCGACGGTACGTCAGTGGTACCTAATAGTACTAGGTTTTCGCTCGCAGCTTCAGCAGCGGTACCCGAACCTACGGATTTCCTGGGGACGATCGTGGCTCTGTGCGCCGTAGCGATCTTCAAACGGAAATTCTCAACCAACAAGCTCGATCGCTAAGTGCGATCTGACGACTGAAATGATGCCTAGATTCCCAACTTTTTCAAGGAGTTAGCAATCTAGATCGAGTTCGAGGCAAATTTTCAAGTTCCACTCACTGACGACTTAATTTTAATCATGGCAAATCTCACGGGCATCGATCTATCCACCTACACGCGCATCGGTCGATACGATCTACCAGAACCGACTCGCACTACTGCGCCTGCTGGCAACCTCCTCGCGCAGGAAGTCTCAGCGGTAACTTACAACCCAGATACCGATTCATTGTTCGTCCTGGGCGACGGCGGTACGGCGATCGTCCAAGTATCCAAGACTGGGCAATTGATTAACTCGATGACCTTAGCGGCTGGTACTAGTCCACAAGGGACGACTTTCTACGATCCCGAAGGACTTGCCTATGTTGGTGGGGGTCAATTCGTGATGGTTGAAGAACGGTATCGTCAGGTGGATCTATTCACTTATGTGCCCAATACTACCCTGACTAGTGCCAACGTCCAAACCGTCAAGCTCGGTACGACGGTCGGGAATATTGGGATTGAAGGGATTACCTACGACCCCCAGACGGGTGGCTTTATTGCCGTTAAGGAAATTACGCCGCAAGGGATCTTTCAAACCAACATCAATTTTGCCGCTGGTACTGCCACCAATGGTTCGCCAACTACCATCAACTCCACCAATTTATTCGATCCAGCTAGGGCTGGGTTGGGGGATCTGGCAGACGTTTATGCATTATCAAACGTGTCAGCACTCAGCGGCACCGCAGATTCGAGTCACCTGCTGCTGTTGAGTCAGGAGGATGGCAAGGTCGTCAATGTCGATCGCAATGGCAACGTGTTCAGTTCGCTGACGATCGTCGGTGATGCTAACAATCCGCAATCTATTGCCGACCAACAATATGAAGGTCTGGCCGTGGATAAAGATGGCCTTCTCTACATCACTAGTGAGAATGGTGAGAGCTTGAGCGCGACGATCGCTGATGTGCCCAATCACCCACAGTTGTGGGTCTATGCACCCAGAGCAACTGCCGCCGCCGTACCCGAACCGATGGATTTCCTGGGGACGATCGTGGCTCTGTTCGCAGTTGCGATCTTCAAACGGAAATTCTCACATCGGAAATCCGATCGATTCTAGAACGGAGAACTAATTGAATTTAGAGCCGACTACCCTCTTGGTAGCAAAATATTATTTTGAGGTTAATTACTGATGCTTTGGTTATTGACAAAATCTCGATTTTAGCCGCAATTGTGATTCGGAGTCGATCGACAATTTTAATTGTTTTTCGACTTCAATGCGATCGATTATACTCAGAAAAATCGAGTCGTCATGGTAAACCAAGTAGCAGTCGAATTTTCAATCGCTCATCTATTAAACTAGATCTTCACACGCAAACCCCATGGAAAGCCTGTCATTCGATACAACTCAGCCTGCTCAAGTTAAAGGTCTCAACGGTTGGACTGTCGATCCAATTGTTACAATTGGCGACAAAGTCGGTAACTATGTTGCGACTGGTATTCCTGATGGTATTGGGGCTTACTCCCTCAACGACACGACCGTTCGGTTGCTAGTTAATAGTGAAATCGGTAACACCGTTGGTTATAAATACACCCTCAAGAACGGATTACAGCTACCTGGTTCCAGAATCAGTACTTTTGATATTGACAAAAATACGCTCCAAGTTGTCAATGCTGGTCTATCCTTCGATACCATCATCAACCGTGAAGGTAAAGAAGTCAAAGTCGCCACCGATCTAGAAAATGGGGGCATCAACCGCTTCTGTTCTGGTGCTTTATTTGAAGCAAATCAGTTTGGTAACGGCATCGGTTTAACCGACAGGCTCTACTTCGCTGGGGAAGAAACTACTGGTGGTTCGGCATTTGCCCTGGATACTAGCAGCAATACTCTATACGCCGTACCATGGTTGGGTCGGGCTGGCTGGGAAAACGTCACCGAAATCAACAC
>NZ_JANNDR010000012.1:0-5340 GCF_031378165.1 Chamaesiphon sp. OTE_75_metabat_556 | reverse complement strand
TCGTCGCGACCAAAATGACCGTAGGCAGCAACATCTTGATAAAAACGGCCATTGCGTTCTTTTGGTAAATTCCGCAGGTTAAAGGTCGCGAGAATCCCCTCTGGACGCAATTCAAAGTGCTCTTCGATCAGCTCGAATAGTTGGTCGTCGCTAATAATGCCCGTGCCGAAGGTTTCGACTAAAATACTGACCGGGCTAGCAACCCCGATCGCATAACTGAGCTGCACTTCACACTTAGCAGCCAAACCCGCCGCGACAATATTCTTGGCGACGTGACGGCAAGCATATGCCGCCGATCGATCGACCTTGGTAGGATCTTTGCCAGAGAAGGCACCGCCACCATGACGGGAATAACCGCCATAGGTATCGACAATGATTTTCCTCCCTGTTAAACCAGCATCCCCTTGAGGGCCACCAATTACAAACTTACCCGTCGGGTTGACGAGGAAGTTGGTTTTGTCATCTGGTTTGACATCCAAGTCAGCGAAGACAGGTAAAACTACAAATTTCCACAGATCGGCTTTGATCTTGGCTTGAACGCCAAGATCGTCGCTAATCTCGCCAATTGCAGCGTCGTGTTGAGTCGAAATCAAAATGGTATCGATCGCTACTGGCACGCCATTCTTGTATTCAACGGTAACTTGAGTTTTTCCGTCGGGACGCAAATAGGGCAAATCCCCAGTCTTGCGGACAGCCGCCAAGCGACGGGCTAATCGGTGGGCTAACCCGATCGGTAATGGCATCAATTCGGATGTTTCGTTACAAGCATACCCGAACATGATCCCTTGGTCGCCCGCACCAGTTTGGTCGAAAATATCGGTGCTGTCATCAGTCCGATTTTCTTTAGCGGTATTGACGCCTTGGGCAATATCTGGCGATTGTTGATCTAGCGCAATCAGCACCGAAGCACTAGTTGCCGAAAAGCCATTATCGGCGTTTGTATAGCCAATTTCGGCAATTTTCTGGCGAGCTAGGTCGATATAATTAACAGTTGCTTTGGTCGTAATTTCACCAGTGATCAAGACTAGTCCGGTGTTGACGACCACCTCGGCTGCCACCCGACTATAGGGATCTTGAGCGAGCAGTGCGTCCAAAATCGTATCAGAGATCTGATCGCAGATTTTGTCAGGGTGACCTTCCGTCACGGATTCCGATGTAAAAAGATATCTACGAGACAAGGAAAAGTCCTCCTTTAGATGCTGGCTAAATGTTAGCCTATATATTTACACAATACCTGCAAATTAATCTAGAATTTTTTGATGATTCTGTAATTTGACGTAGTAGTTATGAGTACTAACTGGTATTTAATGTACAACAAAAGTGAACGCGGAGAATCAAAAAATTGTTGACGCTGGGAGTAAATATCGACCATGTAGCCACGATTCGGCAGGCTAGACGCACGATCGAACCCGATCCGATCGCGGCAGCGGTGTTGGCTGAATTGGCTGGTGCGGATGGCATTACAGCACATTTGCGCGAAGATCGTCGCCATATGCAGGATCGGGATATTCGACTGTTGCGCGAAACCGTCCGCACTCGCTTAAATCTAGAAATGGCAGCGACGGCGGAAATGGTTCAGATCGCGCTAGAGATTAAGCCTGACTATGTGACGCTGGTACCGGAAAAGCGGGAAGAGGTGACGACAGAAGGCGGATTGGATATCGCGGGACAACTCGATCGACTCAATCCGGTAGTCGATAAATTACAATCGGCAGGGATTCCCGTCAGCCTATTTATCGACCCAGAACCAGCACAGATTGACGCATCAGCGCAGATAAAAGCTAAATTTATCGAATTGCATACGGGACGATATGCGGAAGCCAGAACGCCGTTACAGGTGGAGCAGGAATTAGCGAATTTAGCCAAGGGCTGCGAACTGGCGATCGCGGCTGGTTTGCGCGTTAATGCCGGACACGGACTGACTTATTGGAATGTCCGCCCGATCGCCTGCTTGCCAGGGATGGAAGAATTAAATATCGGCCATAGTATCATCAGTCGATCGGTACTCGTCGGGATTGATCGAGCCATCCGCGAGATGAAAGCCGCCATGTTTGGAGTTAATTGCTAGTAATAATTTTGCAGCAGTAGCCCAAGTATCGTTAGAAAGAACCTAAGATTTAAAGCCGAAAGCCTAATACCTAAGAACATGCAAATCTATTATTATTTAGTTGCCAGTCAAAGATTCTTACGTGAGGAGGAATCTCTCGATGAAGTATTTGCCGAGCGCACTCGCAACTATCACGAACAGAAAAAAGAAATCGACTTTTGGTTTATCGATCGACCAGCTTTTTTGGATGCACCAGAATTAGCTAGTATCAAAGCTAAAATCCCCCAGCCAGCGACGGCAGTTGTCTCTACCAATAAACAGTTTATTACGTGGTTGAAGCTGCGGCTTGAATTTGTGGCGACAGGTGAATTTCCAGCACCATCGGCAACTATTCCCGATCCAATTGCCACTTTAGCAATAGCTTAAATTAGTTGATAGTTGGGTTACTATGGTGGGAGTTTAAACCCCTATTGTTTATTAAATTCCATAAGTATGGAACGATGTCATGAATTAAAGATCGGGTGGCAACAATTTTGGGCGGGGCGATCGATCGCGTCGCTAGATAGTCTTCAGCAACAAGAGATCGATCGGATCTTTCAACTCTTAATTGCTGCTTATACTCACCCCGATCGTCACTACCATAACCTCAATCATATTTACCATCTGCTAGCAATTATCCAACGGTTCGATCGGGAAAGTTCGCCAAATTCAGTGCATTTGCAAGATGCTAGTTCGGTAATTTTAGCCGCCTGGTTTCACGATTTTGTGTACGATCCGCAAGCTACGGATAATGAAATCCAAAGTGCCAAAGCTGCGACAGAATTACTAGCAAATTTGCACGTATCCCTCGATCTCGATCGGATCGAGCGGCTCATTTTGGCCACTCAAGGACATCAAATCGATCCCGACGATGCCGATCTGTGTATGTTTTTAGACGCGGATTTGGCGATTCTCGGTGCCGATCCGGTTCGCTATGCTGCTTATGTGCGATCGATTCGGCGGGAGTATGACTGGGTTGATGAGGCGTCTTACCGGACTGGACGCCGCCGAGTGTTGGTGAGTTTTCTCCAGCGAGATCGGCTTTACCATACCGATCTGCTGTTTGATGAATTAGAAGCGATCGCGCGGGTGAATCTCCAGCAAGAAATCAATTTACTGGAGGACAGTAGTGCTAGCTAGATCTCTAATTTAGCTGTTCGCCAATATTATTTCCATAAATATTCAATCGCCGATAATGTGGTTCCATACTAATCAAATCTTCAATGTTTCGATCAACCGTATCGCAAATTTTATCGAGTGGCAGATCGTTAGGATCGGTACCAAAGGGATTTTCAATTTCGACACCGATCGCTTCAATCCCAAATAAAGTGAAGCTCACCAGGGCGATAGCTGGTGCCGTCCACCATCGTAATTCTTCCACAATTTGAAAAGGTAATAACAAGCAATATAAGAATAATAATTGTTTGAGGTGAATCGCATAAGCCAGTGGCATCGGTGTCCGTAGAATCCGTTCGCACGCTCCCAACATATCGACCATATTGTTTAATAAAGTTTGCAATTCATTCATTTGATAGAGACTGATTTGCAATTGTTCGTGCTTGGCCTGAAGATAGTCACTAATCCAAAAAATGATCTCTAAAGGTGGATTAGTCGCCGTCTGGAGTTTACTAAACTGGAGCGTAGAGACTAAATCTGCTAATCGATCGTTAGCGGGTTGCGATCGCAAGTGTAATTTGGTAGCTACAGCAAATGCGACTAATAACTTAAGAGCTTGTTCTTTTTCTGGACGATGGCTCAGATCGGTTTCATCGATCGCCACCCAAATCAAGCGCGATAAGTTCCGAATATTATTGACAATATTCCCCCAAGCTTTACGGCCTTCCCAAAATCTTTCATAAGCCGTATTCGTCCGAAATACCAATAATAAACCGAGGACAATACTCGGAATCACTGCATCCAAGGATTTCGCAAACACCGGAATATTATAAAAATACAAAACTGAGACAAGTAGTCCAAATGCCCCACACCAAAACACTCGACTAAAAATATTTGGAATTACCGAACCCGTCATTTTCAAGTAGGTTGAAAATTTCTCGATCTGTTTCAAACTCATAATTCTCTAAATTTGGACTGCCACGATTGCCTCATCTATGGATTGTCTGTGGTTGCGATTTGACACATTGACAGCCATCTTGCCCATAATATCTGGTGAGCGACACTGTTTAGGGAATCGGCTCGACCACAATTTCTGCTGCTGGCGATTGTTGGTGCTTACCATCGATAAGGGCGCTGACTGTCATATCACCCATCACATTGATCGCCGTACGACAGCGATCGAGAAACCAGTCTACCGTAATCAGAATCGCGATATACTCCGTCGGCAACCCCACCGAGCTAAATACCAGCGTCATCGTCACCAACCCCGCCTCTGGTATCCCCGCAGCCCCCACCGATGCCACGATCGAAGTGAGCATCACCATCACCTGTTGGACGAGGCTGAGATTTTGCCCCAATACCTGGGAGATAAATAACGCCGACATCGCTTCATACAGTGCCGTCCCATCATTATTAAAGTTGCTCCCCACCAGCGCGCCTAATGAAGCCGAAGACTCGCGTAACCCGATTTTTTCAATCAATGCGCCAAAGGTAATCGGCATTGTCGCCGTCGAAGAAGCTGTCGAGAATGCGGTAATTAAAGCATCCGAACCACCTTGAATAAATCGTTGTGGCGATACCCAGGAACCAAATTTGACTCGCGTGAGATAGTAAGCAGCTTGCAGCAAGAGGGCGACAATAACTGCCAAAACAAACGAACCTAATGACTTAAATGGTGCAAATCCTTGGAGGGCAATTGTCTTCGCCACGATCCCAAATACGGCGATCGGCACTAAGGCAATCACCCAGTGTAAAATTCTAATCACCGCATCGAATAGTAATCCCGTTACCTGCTCGATCGCCAGATATTCATGTTGTCCCCGACTGATTTGTTCGGTCTTAATTGCTCTGAGGACGATCCCAAATGCTAGGCCGACAAATATCAACGAAATAACATTATTATCTACTAATGGTTTAACTACTGAATCGGGAATAATATCGGATATTAACCCCCACGGATCGAGTTGTTTGACTACTTCTTTTTTGCCTTCGGAAATTACCAAAGATTGGCCAGATGCGCCAGGACGCAAAACATTTGCGACACCTAAGCCGATCGCGATCGCGACCAATGTATTAGTAATTAATAAAATCGATAGCTTCCGGCCAGAATTACCAGGAATCTCAGCAGTCAAAAATGT
>NZ_JANNDR010000004.1:0-3527 GCF_031378165.1 Chamaesiphon sp. OTE_75_metabat_556 | reverse complement strand
AGATTAGATCTCTAATACTCCCCGCTGAAAAAGGGATTTTGAGGAGGTTGACGACAAAAAGCTAGGGGTTTAAATATTATCCAGTGACAACATTATCGGTTTGCTCAATGAATATCTTAGTTCTTAATGCTGGATCGAGTAGTTTCAAATCGAGTTTGTATCGATTGAGTGGAGAACTTTCGATCGTAAATACAGCAGTACCATTATGGACAGGGCAAATCGATTGGAATTCTAGTCAGACAACAGTATTAAAAGTCCAAAAATTAGCCGATTCAGTCGAACTAACATCATCTACAGTGTCGGTAAGAGAGGAACGATCTGGAACGACTAGATTGGCAGATATTGAATATATATTGAGTTTGCTGTGGAGTGGTAAAACTCAGGTTATCAATGGGATTGAGGAGGTTGATATAGTCGGGCATCGAGTGGTACATGGCGGGGATAAATACAGTCAGCCAATGCTAATCGATCCTGAAGTGAAGATGGAAATCGATCGACTATCGATATTTGCACCGCTCCATAATCCGGCTAATCTGATGGGAATTGAGGCAATTGAATCACTATCAGCTAATTTACCCCAAATGGCAGTATTTGACACTGCTTTTCATGGCACTTTACCAGAAGTAGCTTATGTTTATCCAGTCCCCTATCAGTGGTTAGAGCAGGGCATCAGAAAATATGGTTTTCATGGAATTAGTCATCAATATTGTGCCCAACGAGCAGCGCAATTATTAGGGCGAGAGCTATCAGAATTACGCTTAATTAGTTGTCATTTGGGTAATGGTTGTTCCCTCGCTGCGATTAAATTTGGGCGATGTATTGATACGACGATGGGCTTTACACCGCTGGACGGTTTAATGATGGGTACGCGCTGCGGATCGATCGATCCAGGTATCATTCTTCATTTATTGCGGGAAGGGGAATATACAGTTGCAGAACTCGATCGCATCTTAAATTCTGAGTCGGGATTATTGGGTGTTTCTGGCGTATCTAACGATCTGCGGGAGATCGATCAAGCGATCGAGTTGGGTAATCCTAGGGCGCAATTAGCTTTAGATATTTATATTGATTCTCTCCGAGAGGCTACGCCAACGACTGGCAGCTAAAATCGCTGCTTTACTACCGAATTTAGGTGGCGTAGATGCATTAATTTTTACTGCTGGAGTAGCAACATTATCGAAAATCTAGACGCTTTAGTAACAAACTTTGGCACCACTCAATTAGCATTTACCAACTCCACCCAAACTTTAGCAGTAGGTGTGGAAGGAATGATGAGCAGTCATCAGCAAGCAAATCAAGTTATTAACCAAGTCTATCAAGGGCTAACAACACTACATCCAGCATCCAAGAAGGATCGAATAATTTGGTTAGTGCTGCTCAAATTATCCGCGATAGTTTACTAGTAATCGATTTGAATAATGCGGCTAATAAGTGGCAAAATACTCAAACTGAATTTGCCAATTCTACCGCAATCTTTAGTCAAGCCTCCAAAAATCTCCAACCAGTCGCAGCCAAGTTAGAGCCAGAAATTGCTTCGATCGATCGAGCCATTAACTCGCTTCAACAAGTTGGCTCAGAAGTAGTCACCCTAAGTAAAAATAACGTGCAAGTTTCTGCATCTACACAGAATGCGATCGATAGTTTCAATCGTAATTGCCTCAAAGTATTAAATAATACAGACTTATCAATTCAAGATATTAGCACAGCAAATCGCTCCAACTGGCAATCACTAGTAAATATATTAGAGCCAAAAATTCAAACTGATCGAGAGTCGTTGCAAAGATTATTAACAGTAATTGAAAAGCTAGAAAAATCGTATCAAACATTGACAATGGAAATAACAGATCTGGATATTTAAGTTCACAAGGACTTTCGCAAAGTAATTAAGCTAAAATATTATGTCTAGACGAGCAGATAGATCTTATCAGGATGAAGAGCTGAATATATTTCAAGCATTTACCGATCTGATGTCAAATGCGTTCATGATTATCAGCTTTTTATTATTGATTAGTTTATTACAATCAATATCAGCCGCTAAAAAACTAGAATCATCTTCACCAATTATCATCGATGAAAAGTCTGGTAACTTCAAATTTCCGTCGGGAAGTGCAGAGCTAACACCAGATCATCGATCAAGGTGCAGATGACGCTAGACGCAGGATTGAAATCAGATTTATCCCCTATGGACAGAAGAAATAAGAAAAACTATCCTATTAGCTACCGTTATATAGATCGTCCAGTTGCATCGGGGAGGATTACCAAATAATTTGAACTACTCCTGATGCCGTAATATTTCGATCGCAAGTCAGAACACTAACCTCTGCTCTCTTATTTTCCAGGATTATGGCAGTAGCTACAATTTGTCGATCGTGCATTTCATTGATACTGAGCAAAGTATTTGTAATTTAAATAATTGCTCGATTAGGCTTTGCCTACGCTACGCGAACGAGTGGATAAACAACTATCCTTGGATCGCCATTAACTGCGGTATGTAAATCACTGACTGAAGGAATAGACGTTTTCCCTCTTTCGACAATAAAATATGCTTCAGCTAGCGCAATTACTGGTAAAATCAATTGACTTTCTCGATTTTCTCAAACCTACTTTGCCGCAGTTCCTAAACGAGAATTACCTTCTAGAAACCAAATTAAAGCATGGGTATCAACAATGTATCTCATTCTAACTTCAATCGAGAGAATCATCTAAATCTCCCTGGAACTCAGCAATTTTAAAATCTTCAGCGGTAGATTGCCTTGTACCTGAAAACATACCTAGAGTGATAAATTGATTCATCGGGTTGGTATCTATAGAATCTAAAAAGGTAACTATTACTTTACTCGATCGAACATTTAGTGGAATCTCCGTTAGTTGAACAATTCCATTTTCATAAGTTCCAGAGATCGATTGCAGCATATTTGAATTCCTGACGTTAATATCTAATTTTATTCATTTAGTGTTGCTAATATCCTGGTGCAGAGATCGATCGTTAATCTCTATACATTCATACAACTTCTCACTGATAATCTATCTGTTGGTTGCAAAGTCTCGATACTCGTCACAGGTAAACTTACGACAGTCACAAAAGCACCCATCGCGGTGTATATCTCCAACACACAGCCTTCCACCCCCGCAGGATCGGTAACAAAGTCGTTTAATATCGCAATATCTCCTTTGGCGATATTATATTCTGGGAAATCGCGATTTATAATAACTTCTTCAAATAACTTGGGCTTCATAAGTTTATTCTCCTAATCTGGGATTAGTGTAATGAATCTAAATTGTCGATCTACTGATTCATGTAGCCAAATTGTGACCACTCCTAGATCGATGCCATTGATGCCTTTCAACAATCCATTAACTTCATAAAAAGTACCAAATCTATCGGTTCTACTCCCTTCCCGCCGCAAGACTATTTATTGACCGCGATCGATTGCAAAGACTGGTTTTCAGCGGATAAAATTTATAGTAGCGATCGAGCCTTAACTGTCACAGTCAGAGGGATCTATACTCTTTGAGCGGAAAGGGAG
>NZ_JANNDR010000588.1:0-8916 GCF_031378165.1 Chamaesiphon sp. OTE_75_metabat_556 | reverse complement strand
CAAAAGGGAAACATTAATATCTACGAAATATAATGAAACCAATCATAAATCGTAAATTATCGGTATGTGGAATGATGTACCCGTTTACCCTTAAACCCCTTTAGCCTGCCGTAATTTCGCCAATAGGCCATGTTTACTACCGTTTCACCATCAACACCTTTTAACAAACTCTCTTTGATAGAAGATTCGATCGAGATTCCTACTAATGATATTTAGGCTAAATTTGAGTCAGAGTCGTTATGATGAATCGATCGCCCGATACAAAATAATTGTAACATCAGCACTTATCCTGGATCGAGTAAGTGATGTATGGCATCACAAGAGGCTACATGAATGAGACTCGATCGGACTTGAATATATCAAAATTGTGATATAATAACTTAAGTTGTTGCGGTCTACCTCAATGCCAGAAACTCGTGTCATTTTTTACCAAGATGAGAAGGGCAAGGTACCAGTTCTCGACTGGCTAGACGAATTAGAACGGAAAGATCCAAAAGGTTTAATCAACTGTCTAGATCGAATACAGCAGCTCGCCAGCATGGGTCACGAACTCCGCAGACCACTAGCCGATTTCTTGCGAGATGGCATCTATGAACTCAGAGCCAGCCATCGACGATTGCAATATCGGATCTTGTACTTCTTTCACGGTCGAAATATTGCCATAATTGCTCATGCGATCGTCAAAGAAGATGCCGCAGTCCCAGATGTAGATATCGACAGAGCGATCGAAAGACAATGTTTATTTGTCGCCGATCCAACAAAACATACATATCAAGAGGAACAACCAGATGGCGAAAACTAATGATGCGATCGAGATTATCAACCGTCGTTACATCAAAAACGATCCAGCACTTCAGGATCTATTACGAGAAGCCTCTCTCAACGCAAAAGTAGCACAACTAATTTATACAGCAAGAAAACAAGCAGGACTGACACAACAACAATTAGCAGACTTAATCCAGACAAAACAATCAGTGATTGCCAGATTAGAAGATGCTGACTATGAGGGGCATTCGCTCTCAATGCTCCAACGGATCGGTGAGGCTCTAGGACAAAGAATCGAAATTAATATGGTGCCTACTACTAGAACAGATATCCCAGTATTATTCGATTCTCCTTCATAAGTGGACACTAACGAGACTCGATCTAGCCTCATCGATTCGATCGAGATTCCTACTAACGATATTTAGGCTAAACTTGAGTCAGAGTCGTTATGATGAATCGCTATGCAAGTCAAAGACCTCACGACTGATGAACTCAAAACCCTAATTCGGGAAACTGTTGCCGAAGCATTAGGAAATCTCCTTCCCGATCCAGATGAAGGTCTAACAGTTAAGGAAGAATTCAAACAAGAGCTTTTAGAAATTCAGCAGCGGAGACGATCGGGAAGCCGTGGTATTTCAGCGGAAGAAGCAATGAAAAGGCTCGGACTGGGGATCTGATGAGCTACTTAATCGAGTATGAACCAGCAGCTATTGGCGATCTGGAAAAGTTAGTCCAAGCTGTCCGCGAACGAGTTGTCAAAAAGATTAATTGGCTAGCTGAGAATTTTGAACAAATTAACCCACAACCTTTAACAGCAGATTTGTCAGGATTATTTAAGTTGAGGGTTGGAGATTATCGAGTCATCTATGAATTCAACCGTGAAGAAGAAATCATTTTCATCGATCGAGTTAGGCATCGTAGAGAAGTTTACAATTGACTACAAAATTCAGCCCTAGTCAATTCCAGTATTATTTTCTCATTCGCCAGAAACTATGCCAACGAGACTCGATCGAGTAGATATCATTAACCAATCCCGTCCGAGTTTGGGTCGATTCAATCTGAATTTAGATCTCTCAATATCGATCAATTTCCATAAGTAAAGGGGCGCGAGCAACCTCACACCCCTTTATATTTTTGATTTAGTTATTGAGCCGACACAGTCAGCGACCCAAATTAATACCGTTATCGACCAATGCGGTTGGTGGCCGTACCAGTTAGCAGTTTAGAACCAGAATTTCCTTCTTCACTTCGCGCCGCCTGAGAGGAGTAGTAGTAGTGGTTATAACGGTTTTGCTTGTCGAGATCGACACCATTGAGTACCATTCCCAAGACTTTGAGTTTGGATTGGGTCAAGATTTCTTGAGCGTAGTCTACTGATTCTTTATCAGCAACACCCGGACGGAGGACGAATACCAATCCGCCAGCTTGAGTACCCAAGATGGCCGCATCTGCCGCTACAGTCAGTGGTGGTGCGTCAATAATCACCAGATCATACTCCTGCGACCACTGCGCGATCGAAGTGCTCATTTGGACAGAATCGATCAAGATGACGGGATTTGGTGGTACCACACCAGCAGTCAGCAGGAACAGATTGGGTTGGATTTCGGTAGTTGCGGTTTGACGATCGCATTGACCGCTGAGGACGTTACTGAGTCCTTCATAGTTAGTTTGTCTCCAAATCAGATGTTGCGCTGGTTTGCGCATATCAGCATCGACTAGGAGTACCTTTTTACCCAGCTCGGCCACTGCGAGAGCGAGGTTGGCAGCTACAGTCGATTTACCTTCGCCTGATTGGGAGCTAGAAACAACCACCACTTTGAGACTATCATCAGCATTTAAAAACTGGAGATTGGTCTGCAACATCCGGAAGGATTCGCCATCGATGCCGGTATTGATCCCAGTTAAGACTAGTTGACCTGGAGTTCTAGCAGCACTCTTCCCGCCGAGTTTGGGTAATTGACGTGCTTTTTCAAATACCGGAATTTGACCCAAGATCGGGTAACCAGGTAGTAAGTTTCTGGCTTCTTCGGAGGTTTTAATCCGTTTGTCAGCACCATCGAGTAAGAAGGCAGTAGCTGCACCGAGGAATAGACCTAAGAAACCACCGATCGCAATGTTTTGTGGTTTTTTGGGTGAGAGTGCTTCTTGAGGCAGTTCGGCGTGAGTTTGAATTCTAGAGTTACCTAGCGTCTGATTTTCAGCAATTTCAATTTCCTGCAGTTTGCTCAGGAGGGTTTTGTAGTTAGTCCGCGTGGTTTCGAGTTTGCGGCCTAGAGCAGTTTGTTGTTGCTCCAATTTGGGCAGCGCATTCATCCGTTGCTTGTACGCGTCCACAACGTACACCAGCGCGGAGATCTGTTTTTGAAGACTCGTGCGTTGAGCTTCGCTCTTGGCATAGTCGGCAATCAGATTCCCTTGAATCCCCGATGGTTGGAGTTCGACCAGTTTACCTTGGAATTGTTTGTCGCCGATTAAGCTTTGTTTGAACCGCTTTTGGAGAATTTCGACGAGTGCTTGCCGCTTCTCTTTGAGATTGAGGATACTCGGATCGTTATCGCTAAATCGCGTTTTTTCAGTAGCGATCTTCGCTTCGATTTCCTGCAACTCTTTGAGAGATTTTTGTAAACCAGGAGATTCGCTCACCAATCCAGATTGAATGGTGGCTTGGGCGTCTCTACCGCCAAACAACGCCTTCAAACCTTCGAGTCGCGAGGTTTCAGCGGCTAGCTGGGCGGAGGCGGAGGTGATTTCTTTGTTGAGACTGGTAATTGTTTCTACTGCTTTGACAGATTCTGTAGGCAGATCGACAACATTGTACTCTTCTTTGAATTTGCGGATGTCACTCTCCGCAGTTTTAACTTCATTTTCAATTTTGGGCAGCTCTTTGGAGACGAATAGACGTGCCGCTTCGGCTTCAAGACGTTGATTCTTGCGATCGTCACGGATGTAGACTTCCATGAGCTTTTCGACGACATCTCTGGCCAATTCCCTACTGGGATCTTGGAAGCTGACATCTAAAATATCCGTTCCTTTAATACTACTAACCTTCAATTGTTGGACGAAGGTGTCGGACTTTTTAACAAATTTATCTAATCGTTTTTTTTCTAACGGTCTATTTGCATATTTTCCATTCCGTAACTCTAAGAGTACGCCATTAATTGTAGTTAATGATTTGAGGATTTCTGCTTGAGTATTGACTGGCATACTTCCGGTTAAACCTTCTAGATCGCCAATCGCCCCACCACCGCCAGCAGCACTGGTTACACTACTCAACAAGGCACTAGTTTTGTTAGTCTTTTTCAGAATAACTTGCCCTTTGGCTTGGAAGATTTCCGTTTGCTTGTAAGTCCAAATTGTTACTACTGCTGTAGTAAGTGCAAAGACTAAAGCGGCTGGCAACCAACGACGTTTGAGTACTAGCCAATATTGTGCAATTTCATCCATAATGCTTTGTGCGGGTGACTGTGTGTATACTCCCTCATATTCTAACACTGTGACTTTAGCTACTCGTATCCGCATTTAAACGTAATTCAGTCAGACTAAAGCAACTAATTTTAGGAAATTGAGAGATCCATACGATCGTCAAAACTAGCGAATTCAGTGGTTGAATGCGATGTGACTCTCGGTACAGTGGCGATCGTTTTATACAGCAGCTTATTAATAGGAGATTTTTTTAGTCAGAATGCCTGTATGGTCACGACCGCTTGGGATCATAATACCCATTTGTCAACGGAAAATATCAGCTTGAAAGTGGGATACAGCGAGATCTATCCCGATCTCGATCTCAACTGAAATTCCGTAGCAGCTAGCAGCCAGAGATCTCGATCGAGTGCAGGCTGTTGTCAATAATAGTTAGCTCGGAGCAGATCTGGATCTCCGGACAGTATCGATCGTTAGATCCAGCAGTCTAGCAATGTTATATTTTCTAGTAAGAATGTATGTATCGTGCCGATCGCTGCTGCTGAGGGTATCTATCTGTGTTAGAAGAAAGCCAACTCCATCCGACTATCATCAAGCTGTCTACAGCTACGACCCCCGACCTTGAACGGCGACTCCAAGAAATTCCGCCCGAACCTGGTGTTTACTTTATGCGCGATGCGACTGATCGCATCCTCTATATCGGTAAATCCAAAAAACTCCGCTCCCGCGTCCGCTCGTATTTTCGGGACAGCGAGCGTCACACGCCTCGGATTGCGATGATGGTACGCCAAGTCGCTGAGATCGAGTTTATCGTGACAGACAGCGAAGCTGAGGCACTGGCGTTAGAAGCTAACCTGATCAAACAACATCAGCCCCACTTTAATGTCCTACTCAAGGATGATAAAAAATATCCATACGTGCTGATTACTTGGTCTGAAGACTATCCACGCATTCTGCTCACCCGCAATCGGCGGATTGGTAAAGGGAAAGACAAATATTATGGGCCATATACCGACGCGCATCTGCTGCGCAATGTCCTTTACACCATTAAGCGGACATTCCCGCTGCGCCAACGACCGCAACCCTTATTTAAGGATCGTCCCTGTCTCAATTATGACCTCGGTCGCTGTCCGGGAGTCTGCCAAAATCTGATCGCGCCGATCGATTATCGCCAAACGGTTGAAAAAGTCGCGATGATTTTTCAAGGCCGCACGGGCGAATTAATCGAAACACTGACCGCGCAAATGCACAAAGCTGCCGAAAACATGGAGTTCGAGCAAGCAGCAGCAATTCGCGATCGCATCCACAATCTGACAGCACTTAATGCCGAACAAAAAGTCGCTCTATCTAACGATACTGTCTCGCGCGATGCGATCGCCCTAGCTGCCGATCGCAAGATTGCTGCGGTGCAACTATTTCAAATTCGGGCGGGTAAATTAGTCGGTAGACTGGGATATACGGCTGAGGTGCAGTCGCTAGCAGCATCTGAAACAGAAATAGAAACTAGTCAGACATCGGACATCGAGCTAGGTGCAATCCTGCAACGGGTGCTAGAAGAACACTATCAAGCGGCCGATCCGGTCGAAATCCCCCTGGAAATCTTGGTGCAATATCCGCTCCCAGAAGGTGAAATCCTGGCTAGCTACTTGAGCGATCGCAAAGGTCGCAAAGTTACGCTGATTACCCCCCAGCGGCAGGTGAAAGCCGAGCTAATCGAGATGGTCGAGAAAAATGCTCTCCATGAACTCGCCCGCCTCCAACGCCAAAACGAACGGAATGTCGGTGCGCTCGCAGATCTGGCCGAAATCCTCAATTTACCCGAACTCCCACACCGGATTGAAGGTTTCGATATTTCCCACATCCAAGGCTCGAATGCGGTTGCTTCTCAGGTGGTATTTATCGACGGCTTGCCAGCCAAACAACATTACCGCCACTATAAGATTCAAAACCCTGAGATTGTAACTGGTCACTCCGACGACTATGCCAGTCATGCCGAAATTGCCAGACGGCGATTTCGGAAGTATGCCGGGGGTATGAATACTGACGATGCTAATTTCCCTGACGTCGTGATGATTGACGGTGGGAAGGGGCAATTATCCGCAGTCATGAAGGTACTCGAAGACCTCAATCTCGCTGACAAAATGTGCATAGTTAGTCTTGCCAAACAACGGGAAGAAATTTTCTTGCCCAACGAAAGCTTGCCACTCCCAACGGATGCCGAACAAGCTGGCGTTCAATTACTCCGCCGCGTCCGCGATGAGTCACACCGCTTCGCCATCACCTTCCATCGCCAACAGCGAGCTGTCAAACAAACTCGATCTTATCTGGACGATATTGCTGGTTTGGGCAGCCATCGGCAAAAACAACTGCTGGCACATTTTCACTCGATCGATTACATTCGGGCGGCAACGATCGCGGATTTGGCCAAAGCTTCTGGCATTGGCACTCACATGGCGACGGAAATCTACAACTACTTTCATCCCCAGTAATCGATCGAATCGTTAAACTAGGAATAGCTTTTTAGAGCTGCATATTCTCGCCAGCGTTCGTCGGTAGTTGCGGCAATGCCATGATCGAGTTTATCTAGATTGTCAAAGCTGGCAATCTAGCGAAACTCATTGGCTCGGCATCGTTGGCAAGTTACCGATCGATAAAGAATATTAATTTAATCGACAAGTGCAGCCACCTTCATTAGCAGTAATGCTACTTTAGATAGATGAATGACGATCTACAGTGTTGGTACAAAGCACTCGAATTAGAGCCTGGGGCATCACTTGAAGAGGTGAACCAGGCTTATAAAGTTTTAGTATTGGTTTGGCATCCCGACAGGCTGCCCCAAGATAGTCTGCGCTTGCAAGAAAAAGCTCAAGCCAAACTCAAAGAACTCAATAATGCGCGCGATCGGTTGCGCGAGTATCAAGCCAATCGTACCAACGGGAATGGCAGTACTGTCAGTAATAGCCGTACTAATGGCAATGATAGTCAGGCAGCCACTCGATCGACTACATCCCGCCATTCTCACCAACAACCTCGCCGCGCCACCGCCCGTCCAGAAACTTACGGGCAGCGAGTAAGACAACCACAGTCACCATCACCAGCTAAAGTCACCGAACCGATTCGCACTCCCCAAGCGGCGGCCACTAAACTCACAAATCATCGCCATCACATCCAAACACCGGCGCGGACGCCACCCCAACGTCCAGATCTCAGTGGTGTCGATTGGAGTGGTACAAATCTCAACGAGCGCGATCTATCGGGTCGAAACTTAGCCAATGCCAATTTGAGCAATACCGAACTTCAGGATTCCTTTTTACATGGAGCAAATCTCGAAGGTGCCAACCTCCAAAAAGCCAATCTATTTCGGGCAAACTTATTTCAGGCAAATCTCAGCAACGCCAATTTACGCGATGCAAATCTGATTGGTGCCGATCTCAGCGGTGCCGATCTAAGAGGTGCCGATCTGACTGGCGCGCGGATTAGGGTTGGTGCGAAGATGATGGTTAGATTCATCGGTGCCAATCTCACCGGTGCGATTATGCCCGATGGCCAAGTATTTGGCTAGATTGATGGAGACAAACGATCGAGAATTAATCGATCTATGGATAGCCAATTGGAGCAATTTGGTTGATTTTGAAGTTTATCCAGCGATCGCCTCGCAGGAAGCTATCGATCGAGTTGCACCATTACTTTAGATCGTCGGTAGCAAGCCTAATCCCCTGATACTACGATGATGAAAACATATTTTCTGATTAATCTTTTTATAAAATATTCTAGTTGGTGGGTAATGTTCAAATGCTCACACTATGACTACTCGGGAACTAACTTCCCAATGAAGAAGCCGTCTACACTCTGTAATTTACCGCGCCAGAATCCACCATGATCGCCTTGAGGAATAGTTAATCCACTAGAAACTATTCGAGCATCATGTATGTGAATAAAAGCATGTGGAACAGGCTGTGATAATTCAGAAAATTCAGGAAAAGTTATATTTTTGTTCTCAAGAGATATAAATGCATGTTTGAAATATGATTCTTCACTAATCAGTAACCCACTGACACATAGACCGCCAACCTGAAGAGTTATCGGAATTGCTCCCTCATTCTTAGTTACAAAAACAATAAGCGATTCTAAAATCAAATCTTTATCCGCAGTTATTTCCGATGTTTGATTTGATAGCATAAGTAACCTGTGGGGTATAAATGTTTAGCACTGTATTAATAATAACGTACTTAATGTTTTTCGATCCGTACAACAAGCAGGAGTGATTACCATAAGCTGTTCTACATCTAATTTTTTTGACTGAATCACTTACATCAACGGATCTGGAGTGCCAATAGAGTGGTTTAAATGTCGAACAGCTTACCATTCGGGATCTATAGTTTTGCCTAGGTCAATCGCAACTCGCGATCCAGCTCGATCGCTTGCGAGGAAGAAGTTTCAGCAATTTGTATGGCATCGCTCGGGTATTTGAAGCCTGAAATCACTATAGTGCAGGGGATAGACCTCAAAAAGCGAGTTGTGAATTGACACAAAAAATTTACATACTCATTCTGGATATTTCTGTCGTCTGAATTGGCTTGTCAGATGACGTTGGACGCTACTTTTGGAAATTACCAGAACTTTGGCAACACCTCTGTGGCTGAGATTGCTTGTTTCTTTCCAGCATTGTTAAACTTTTTGGCATCGTTCCCGTATATTAATTTTCATCGTAACTCTAGCTCTAGCTAATCA
>NZ_JANNDR010000571.1:0-3899 GCF_031378165.1 Chamaesiphon sp. OTE_75_metabat_556 | reverse complement strand
CTAGACCGCCAACAGGAAGCGACCAGCGACCGCTTTGCTAGAGCTGGCTCATCAGCCGCCCGTAAAGAAGGCGCAATTAAGCAGCAACTCAAAGAACTTTGGCACAGCATCAAAAATCGAAGTTCGCATTCATAGTTAAGTCTCAACCCGAAGTCCAGTTATTTGAGTAGGGGCGATCCTAGGCATTTCCCCTCCTAAGTAACTAGGCCGCAATCTTTATCAACATGGTGAAACAACAATGAAATTACTACATATAGTGCTGGGAATTTTGGTGCCCCCAGTTGGTGTTTTTCTGACCTATGGCATCGGTATGACTTTATTTATTAATATTGCCCTGACTATTCTCGGCTGGATTCCTGGCAGCATTCATGCCGTCTGGGCGATCGCCAAACAAGATGAGATTAATGACTCAGTTTACAAATAAAACTGACATCGATCGGCAATGTCGCAGCAGAATTTATTTAAAAATTGCACCTAATATGAATAGCAACATTATTCCCTACCTCGTCACTACCCTCGCCACTGCCTTGGGCTTATTAGTAGACGATTTGGTCGTTCCAGGCATTGAGATTGCCAACTTCCCCGCCGCCTTAGTCGCAGCCGCCGCGATCGGATTTGTGAATGCGACCATCAGACCGATTCTATCGATCCTCTCGCTACCGATTAACTTCTTGAGTCTAGGACTCTTTTCACTAGTTGTTAATGGTGTCTGCTTATGGCTGGCGGCTATTTTAGTACCGGGCTTCGCCATTCATGGTTTACTGGCCTTCATCCTCGGTCCAGTGGTCTTATCATTAGCGAGCAGTTTCCTCAATAACTATTTTGCTGAGAAAAAGCTCGGTCAAACTTCTACTCTCACTAGTAATAACTAGTCGCATTGCGCTAGTTGTTATTCCAAAAGTTAGCCCAGTAATCAGATCGCCAATCGCCTGAAAATAATTTTTCAGGTGGTTTTTAGGTCGTCTCGATCCGGCTCGCTTGCTAAATATTTGTCATGGAGCAAGATGATGTTTTCCAATTTAGAACTTTCCCCGATCGACAGCGGCTCGCTACAACTCGCCCAGATCCGCATCGAACCAGGTGCCTTTGTCCTCGACAATCCCGGTTCTGGATCGCAACTAGTTGTCGGCTTGCTCGCAGGGATCATGATGGCCTTTGCCTTTCAATTGTTGCTCACCAATCTATCTGTAGCCTTAGTCGCTACCCCTGGCGATGTCCCGCTAGATATTAACTCCGATGATGATGAGAGCCTGATGGATACCGTACGCGTTATCGAAACCAAAGTCGGTATCGGTGTCCTCATCACAGCCACGATCGCCTTATTTGCCGCATCTTATCTCGCGGTGAAATTTAGTTTAGTTAACGATGCTTTCCTCGGTGCGTTGGTGGGCGTGACGATTTGGGCAACCTATTTTACAGTGTTAGTCTGGCTCGGCTCGAATGCTGTTGGCTCCCTGCTGGGATCGATCGTCAGCACGGCGACATCCGGCCTTCAAGGGCTGATGGGTGCTACCACAGGCGCGATCGGGGCAAATGTCGCCAAAAACCAAGCCATCTCGACAGCCGAAGAGATTACTGCTGCCGTCCGCCGCGAACTGACGACCGGATTCGATCCCAATAGTATTCAGAAAACACTCCAAAGCTCATTGAGTGGCTTGAAGCTGCCCGACCTAGATCTCGATAAAATTGGCTCTCAGTTTGAGAAGATCGTTAAAGATGCCAACATCCAGGATCTCGCCACTAGCGATTTACTCGGCACTGTCAATCGGCAGACCTTCATAGACTTAGTCAGCAACCGTACCGATTTATCCAAACAAGATATCAACCAGATTGCCGACAGGCTCGAAAGCACTTGGAAGCAAGTGGCTGATAAAGGTGGTAAAACAGATGTGCCTAGCCAGCTCCGCGACCTGATGAACTCTGTCAGTCTTGAAGATTTCAACCCCGACGAATTGACTGGCAAACTCCAAGCGATCGTTAAAGGTACCAATCTCGGCGATGGCAATGGTGGGAGTTTAGCGAGTCAGGCTTTGCAAGTGGGTCTGAGTGCGCTCGTTAGTAAAGTAGTCCAAAATGCCAACCTCTCCGACTTGGATGTCGAGAAAGTTGCCACTCAGGTAAACAAGGTCAAAACCGCAGTTCTCGGCGCGTCCGGCGGTCATCCCTCAAAACAGGAGCCGTCAGCACCCGATGAAGAATCGAAGCCATTTAGCGTGATTCAGGCTGATTTACAAGACTACCTGCTTTCTTCCCCCGCCTGGAAACTCAGTCAAGCCAACGTCAAGCAAGAATTTAAGGATGTAGTTTACGATCCGCAAGCCGATCCGGCAGCGATTCGCCAACAATTAGAGCCGATTGATCGCAATTATTTCGTCCAAACTCTCTCAATGCGCGACGATCTCCAGCCCGATAGCATCGAAAATCTGGCTACCTATTTCGACGAAGCGCGATCGGAAGTCTTGGACTCGACCCGCGTCCCGGATGCCGCTTCAGTCCCAGCCCTGGATCTCCAAGGGCAAGCCCAGGAGGTACGCGGCAAAGTTGAAGCTTACCTGCGCGATACGAACAAAGAGGAACTCAGTCCCGATGGGATCGAGCGCGATCTCAAAGTTCTATTCGACGATCCTAAAGCAGGCATCGATGCACTCAAAAATCGCTTATCACAATTCGATCGCGATACGTTGGTGCAGTTATTAAGCCAACGTCAAGATCTAGATGAAGACCAAGTCAACAAGATTCTAGATCGCGCCGAATCCGTTCGTCAGCAAGTGCTTGAAGCTCCTCGCCAGCTCACCGAACAAACCAAAGTTCAGTACGAAAAAACCACAGCGGCGATCGGCGAATATCTTCGCAATACCAATCTCGAAGAACTCAATCCCGATGGCATCAAGCGGGATCTCCAAACTCTGCTAGATGACCCTAAAGCGGGTGCTGGCGCACTCCGCGAGCGGTTATCCCAAGTCGATCGCGAAACCTTGGTCAAGTTACTCGCGCAGCAAGATAATCTCACCGAGGAACAGGTAAACAAAGCGGTAGACCAATTGCAATCGGCAATTAATTCAATTGTCAAAGCCCCTCGCCGCCTCGCTAGTCGTGCCAAACAACAAGCCGTAGACTTTGAAGCCAATCTGGAAAACTACCTCCGCAATACCCATAAAGAGGAGTTAAATCCCGATAGTATCAAGCGTGACTTGGGGCTATTGCTCAAAGATCCTCGGGCTGGCTTTAATAGCTTGGGCGATCGCGTCGGTCAATTCGATCGATCTACCTTTGTCGCGTTGCTCTCGCAGCGCGAAGATATCAGCGAAGAAGAAGCCAACCGGATTGCCGAGCAAGTCGAATCTTCCTATCGCACCCTGACCGAGCAATTCCAAAAAATTCAACAACTCGCCCAATCGGCGATCGATAATTTATTTGGTAAAGTCCGCGACTATCTCGACTCGCTCGATCGTCCCGAACTCAACTATGAAGGCATCCAAGCCGACTTTAGCAAGCTCTTTGACGATCCGCAGGCTGGATTTGAAGCTCTAGGAGATCGCCTCGGTCAATTCGATCGAGATACCCTAATTGCTGTGCTGAGTTCGCGCGAGGATATCTCTGCCGCCGATGCCGAACGCATTGTCGCCAAGATCGAAGAAACCCGCGATGGTGTCCTAAACCGCGCTCAGTCCGTCCAGCAAGAAGTCAAAAAACGCTACAAAGCAGTCAAACGGCAAGCCCAACAACAAGCGATCGAGACTCAAAAGGTCGCCGCAGGTGCTGCTTGGTGGTTGTTTGGTACGGCGGTGACGTCCTTAGCGGCATCGGCTGCGGCTGGCGTCATTGCAGTCAATGGCTTCGGCGTGCTCTAAGCCACTCAACTAAAAGTTTTCTCTCTAATTGACGATCGTCCCTAATCT
>NZ_JANNDR010000569.1:0-4156 GCF_031378165.1 Chamaesiphon sp. OTE_75_metabat_556 | reverse complement strand
AGTTAATAATTCGCCAAAGCTATGGATTTAAGAATTTCGATCTGATGAAAGAGAAGCTATTGGCTTGCTTATTTAAATAATTTCCGTTTCACTCCAATCATTCAAATAAGCAATACTTATCACCATACAGGCGGGAGAGCCAATGAACTTATGGCTGGTTGCATTGGTGTCGTCGTCTCAATGTTGATTACGAACGTTTACCTGCTTCTTCAGCGGCTTTCATCCACATTGCCATGATTCGACTTATGCTACGGAGACTTGCTTAAACATTTTATACTCTCCGTATTTCCAAACATCCTCTAAACACCCCTAACCACCCTTTGATTGTCAATAAGACAAACAAAAAAGGTTCCAACAAAGTCGATAGACCTTGCCGAAACCCTTTTCTAGTGCTGTTTTTTCCCAAATCGGAACGAGAGGATTTGAACCTCCGACCCCTACTACCCCAAAGTAGTAAGCGCGTTCGATGTAAGCCTTGCTGTATATCCACTTCAGCTATTCGCAACAAGTGAGCAGGGTAAAAAGGTGGTTTCGAGGTCTAATCGACCAAGAGTTGCCTTCTCCGGTAATGTGCCTCATTATGGTATCAATTTTGGCATCGAGCGATTCAAGTCGGGCATTAACCGCTACAAATTCCGCTCTCATCTCCGATCTCGTCGAGCCGATCTCTTCGTAAATACGATCTAGTACGCTGGAAAATTCTTGGGGGGAAATCTGGGTATATTCCAGCCTGTCTAGTCTACGGTTGACCCCACGCAATTCGCGGTTAACGCGATCGATGTCGTCTGGTTCTCTGGCTTGAGTCATGTTAACCTCATAGTAGTTATGTTGATATCGATCTCGCTGCTGCAAACAGTCTTTCGTTGACCCTTGGTCTGCCTTCGGCAATCGATCTAGCCCTCACCTTTACCTGGTGGGGGCTGTTTCGATTCTAGCCTGTCGAGTTCGTCGAGTATTTCCAACCCTCTAGCCGCCGATCCTCGATCGGCTCTCGCCTTGTATCGATTGTGGGTGTCAAATTCGACCAATGCGGCTGTTGTTAGTTTTTCAATCATTTTATTGACACTCACGCCTTGACTAGCGGCTAGTGCCTTTAATCTTGAATGCCGATCGTCTGGCATCCGCACGGTTAAAACAGCCATAAAGTTATTCTGCGATAATTTGGAACGGGTTGAGAATTATTCATTGCTGAAGGGATACCCATCTAAATATCCTAACTCCTTCATGAATGAGACTGTTTGGGGTAATCCCTGTTTGAGCAAATTTTGGAGGTATCTGTCACAGTCCATCGATGGGTTTCTCAACCGCTGCCTAACCTTTTCCACCGCCCTACAAACTTGCACGGGGTAAAGATCTAGCAAATACAAAATAAATTCATCGGGGTGTTGTGCCTCAACATCAAAGGATGATAGGTAGTCTGATGGAAAGTCTTTAAGGTTGAAAGTCACTATTACATCAGATTGGCACCTAATCGCCGCTGCCAAAACATGATGATCGTTACCATCTGGTAATTGCAGTGACGGTATTAACGATTCAAAGCCAGTAACCAAAGCATCACGGACGTTATCATCCATGAAGGCTTTAGTTCTCAGCAGTTGACTTTCTTTTAGATCGGGGCGATTTTTAAGAACGTTACGAATCCATTCTTGGTGAATTTCTTCCGACCAACGAGCACGAAATAAATCGGTCAAAGCCAATTCCATCAACAAATCCCGAAGCGGTGCAGGATATAGAACACAAGCATCATAAACAGCCGTAAAATTTGACACGATTATTCATATCCCATATTTAATTCCTGCGCCTGTGCGACCAATTCATTAAGAGTTTCGTTTCTGGCTCGATCGATATTCTCTTTGTATTTCATCACATCTTGAAGCAACACCCGCCGATGTTTACCAACCATCCGATGCGCTAGTTCTCCTGATTCAAGTAGTTTTACTAAAAAAGGACGTGAAACATTCAGTAAATCGGCTGCTTGCTGAGTTGTCAGCTCTGCATGATAAGGCATCAGAGTAACAGCGTTACCTTGTGCCATTTGGGTCAAGATCTCCAAGAGCAGACTAATAGCGACGTTCGGGACTACTATTTTCTGTCCTAATTCATCTTCTAAAATACTGATGCTAGTGCTGGGACGCTCTTTTTGAATCAGCGGTGCAAGTTGGCGGCTACTCTCTTTAGCTAAGGCTTTTTCAGCGTCGCTCGGTGTGGATAGCAAGGCGGTAAAGTTTGGAGGCATATTCTCACCTTATCGAATAGTGAACTCTCTGTTCTCTAATCATACCCAATTAATCGGTATAAACGTAATAAGCAAAATAACCGAAATATCTTTTAGCGATCTGTTAGCCTAATATCTCGAAGTTACCCCGATATGTATGTTTTAGAGGGGTTCTAGGGTCTTTAATTGGCTGGCTACTTTCTTGATTCGACTCATGGAAGCAGAATCTAAGGCTGTCCCGTCTGTTTTTTGGAAACCGATGATTACTAGAGATCGGGCTAGATCGGCGTTGTCTTTCGGGTGTCGATCGATCGATTCAGTTACTTTAGCCAACAGATCGGGATCGTTCATTAGCTTGGTATAAAACCGCCGATTGTCGTTATTGACCCAATCAGGTTCGGCTTCTGGCTTTTGTTTTTTGGCGGTAGTGGCGACTTGAGGGAGTTGTGATTGTTCGATCGATATCGAAGGAGATTTATCCGATATAGTATCCAGTGTTTTATCGGTTAAGTTGTCAGGTAAGCGATCGGATAGGGTCGTCACCAACTTTTTCAAGTCGGATAACTCTTGCTCGATCGCGACTACTCTAGAGGTTAAATTATCCGATAAATTAGTGTCGGATAGACTTATCTGATAATCATCGGATAAGTGAGATATGCCAATGCGGATCAATTTGACGACGGTGGGGGTGAGGATAATTTCACCCGATCGATGGTGGATTTTAGCCCCGTCTTTCTGCGCTATGGATTTAATCGCTTCATAGATTTCGTCGGGAAACCTAACGTCAATACGGCTATCGCTCTGTCTGGTTTTCTTGGTTTGAGGATCTTCTGTCATGTATCCGATAATATTTCGATACTTATACGATAACACTTTATCGGCTATTTGTCCGACATATATCGGATAGCTATAATTTGTCGGGTTAGTATCGGATAATTCAATTTATCGGATATTGCAGTCGGATTGATTATCGGATAGTATGTAGGTGTGGAAACGGAAAAGCCAACCGCAAGCCAAAAGTTAAATAACTGGCATCTACTCACGACAAAGCGATCGATATCCCGCGAAGAACCTCGATCGCCTGTCAATCCCAAAACATTAATTAAAGGATTAACTTCAAGTATGAAACTATTAGACGCTCGTGTAAATGGAATGCCGCGCCAAGTGACGACTAAGTATGGCGAGAAGTCAGTTCTGGACGTTGTGACTAGTGAGGGTAGTTACACGATCTGGCGACCACAAGGCGATCGAGAGGTGATGGGACGGATGAATGGCGAACGAGTAACGATCGCGCTTGACTCGAAGGGTAAAGCGTCTTTGGTAGACCATGCGGGGAATTGTCCAGCGGTGGGATTAGTGGCTAACACGGCTGTTAAGTTACCTTTTGAGGCTGAGATGCAACTCAAGAAACAAATGGGGTTTACTACTGAGTCTCAACCTTCTCGCAGTGCTGAAATTGCCGATTATATCGATCGCTTAGGTAAACTCTACGGTCACTGCTTAACCACAGCCGCCAATATGCCCACTAGCATCGAACTCGAAGCACCACAAATTAAAGATGTAGCAACAACAATGTTTATCCAAACAGTACGCCACTTTAACCTCTAAATCTCACGGGGTAGGTAATCCCTACCCCTAACCAGCACCAGGGTAAGGCGACTGATGTACTGGCTGATTTACTCAGTTAGCGATCTGAATAATAATTATGGTTTTGTCCTGATGAATCATAACTGTATGTGAATAAAGGTATAGCTCTAATCTTTGTTAAAAACTAGCGACGGATAGACAGCATGGTGATGTGTGTGTGCCGTTTAGATTTTAAGGGAGAGTAAGCATATTACCCGATTTTAGAGAATGTTACCAATGAAATTAATCAAGTTAATATAGACTGTATTTATCGGATTAGGCATAACATTAGCTGTAGAAAATCATGTTTTAGCT
>NZ_JANNDR010000567.1:0-9088 GCF_031378165.1 Chamaesiphon sp. OTE_75_metabat_556 | reverse complement strand
ATAGTATTTAGCCTTGCTAGCGAAAAAAGATACTTCGGCATAACCGTAAAAGGCTACACCGTTACTATTTGCAACTCTAATGGCAGGTTTGACAGATCGCCCTTGTAGTGGGGCTACGACCTCTTTTTCCGTTGTGCCTATATAGGCTGGAAACAATTGAGCGTTAGCAGTATAAAAAGCTTCGTACAGTGTGTAGTGTGACCAAAAAGTGTATTCTGTAATCTCACGATAAATGTTTGTGCCAACTCCGACCGCAAAGGGTAGCTGATAGCTTGAACAAGCATTTACATAGACCACTTCAGGATTTAAGCGATATGCAAATGGTGAACCTCGGTCGAGAACTGCTGGCGGTAAATTTGGTTGGTGTTCACATCCATCTTGATAAATTGGGAATTCACCTAAAGATTGATTACCGTTAGCACTTATTCTAAAAAGCATTTTTCAAGGATAGTCTTTGGCTATTTTATTGAAGTTGCAGGGGATTATTCCAATACAGTAAGCCTGTACAGCAAGAAATTCTTGTAATTGCAGATTGTTGTTTTCGACAATCTCGCCATTTCCATCTTTAACTACAGAAGCAATATCAACACAATAAATATCATCGGTTTGGTATGGACTGTATTGCTGTAATGGTGGATTAGGAACGCTAGGAGCATATTCATCTGCTAGTTCATTTAAGTAAAAATTAACTGACTGAGCCAACTATTTCACCATCCCTGAAATCATCTTCAACATCATTTTGATTAATCCAAAACACAATCAGACATTTAAGCAAAGTCAAGGACAGATTAAATCTGTCTATGCCATCAGAACACGATGGGAAAACAAATAAAGATAATCACAGGCTAATCATTCTGATAGTAGATTGATATCATTCTGCTATCAGAATTCTATTAAATTATTTTTAGCCTACACTCCCACCACTACTAATGAAAGCGGCATTTTTCATAATCTTAAAGAATGTACGTCCGCCAACAACTACCTTATTGATCGTCGCTTGGCTATCGGGTAGCGATGCATAGTAATACAGCAACTGTTCAAGATTGGTTACACCATCGATCGCTGGTAGAGTTACACCATCAGCAATTACCCGATTGACATTACCAGATCCGATCCAGGGCATGACGGCTTTAAATTTATTGCCATACATCGCTTCTAAATGCAGATTGCAAGGGATAAACAAACAGAATTCTGAATTCGTTTCTGTCGATTTGTGATATGACTGCGCGAGTACTAGCGGATCGATGCCACCTTTATTAGGAACTCCAGGGACGCCAGGTACAGCAGGGAAGGCGACGATTTCTGCGGTCGCTGGTTTGGCTGGGAATGCAGGGACAGCGGCACCAGCGGCGATAGCTGGAGAATTTGCAAATAAGGCACCAGCGGCGATAGCTAGGTTGTCTGGATTTGCTGCGATTGCGGCACTAGCGGCGCGAGCTGGATACGCAGGAACGGCAACGATAGCAGCTTTGGCGGGGATAGCGGCGATAGCTGGAGAGGGAAACCACGACGCAAGCGCGAAGTAGGCGGCTTTGTCCAGGTTCAGATCGTCTTCAGTTTCAAAAGCTAGGGATGGAATAACGGTCATAAATATTCGGTAGATGCTAGTTCATTACTCCTAGTTTTCCCAATTGGCACATGCCAATTCACAAGTGGCATAGGCAAATAATGTAGGTCGCTTGTTGTTGCGGAACCTATAGGTTCCGCAAATAAAAGGATCATGTAGTTGGTAAGCCCTGAGCGGGTTTGGGGCATGTTGTAAACATCCGAATATTTGGGTTTTGCGTCCGACGCGGACTAAGCCAAAACCCAAATATTCGCCCACAACTACTAATTTTTGGACGAATCGACATTATGGCTAACGCTTGGGACTACGTATCTGGGGCATCGACAATTGTCGCTGACAATCTGCTACAGGCTGCAATGAAGGCAGTGATTCTATTCGGTAAACTCGAAGCACAAAGCAATAAAGAGAGTGCTGTACAGACGAACTACGCTTCTTATCAAATCACTGGTGATGCTGAGAAGGTCTTCGCTGCAACCTTAACTCTTCCTGGTCGTTTGACTCTTGACGAAGTTACCCAGGAAACTAAACTTGTTGCTCGAAATCAATTTGCTGACTACATTACCGACTATGAAGCTGGTACTGGTACCCTCGCTGGGACGGCACATTTACCCGCTGCGCTCGTTAAGTTGGCTGAATTATGCACTTACTGGGAACGTCAAGTTAACAGCTCGATTGTTACTAAAACTCCTAACCAAATTACGGTTAATGCTGACTTGGAAGCTTCGCAGTTTACGATTCAGTTCAACATCCCCGCCGCTGTGGTTATTGATTTACTTTCCGGCAAAATCGAGATTAATGAAGTTGATTACTTCTACATCTTGCGTGACCAAACTGTTTAATTTCTTGAGTTGGTTAAAAGGCAAACTCAGACAAAAAGGACTTCTAGGGAAGTCCTCAGATAATCTAACAATTAACAGGATAGTAACAAGATGAGTAAGGGTGGAGTGTATGGTTCTTTTGTGATGGTGAAATTCACAAAAGGCACATCGAAAAGGTACAAAATGGGAGCGGCGGCTGGAGCAGCTACAACAGGCGCAGCAGCAGCAAAAGCGTCGCCAAAATCGCCCATTGCTTATGTCAAAGAGCCGGTTGCAAAGTATTTTGGTTTTACTGAAGTTACTCCGGCAGATATGATTAAGCTGTCTACAAAGTCGGTGAAGACTAAAATTAATGGGCAAGAGAAGACTGTTACAACCATGGTAAACATGGGAGCTACAGGTGCTAGTAGATCCGTGACTGTAAAATTCACCAAGCTAGTAAAAATCGGCGGCAAAGATGTTGCCTCGATCAAGATAGCAATGCCAACTTCTCATACTTTTGCGAATATGGTTCAGGAAATTATGGAGTCAAAAACATCTGGAGATGTTGCGGCGATCGTATCTCCAGAGGGTCGTTCGATGACCTTTAAAACTCCGTACACTGCTAAGAATGCAACTAGAACAAAATAACAAATGACCCTGGCATATTTAGATCCTAGTAGCTACACATTTGCGAAAGGTTTTACCGTCCAAAATAAGCGCGATCTAACTATTCCCGAATCATTGGTTTTATCTCAAACCATGCTGGTGAAATGGCAGATTCGCAACCTAGCGAAAGGGGTAACGATCGACCAGATCCCCCCTGCTATTTTATCTAGCTCGCTAGAGATTCCAGGGTTAGGGGTACTTGATGGTGAAGACTATCAGATTTCAGCTAGCCAGCAGGGACGCGATCGAGTGCAATTAATTACACTCGATCCGAGTCTCCCGCACAAATTTTTATTCACCGAGGTTAGCGACCTGGTGACAAACTCAGTTCTCGAATTTTACACGTCAGATTTAGGAATTTCGGCAAATATGTCTACAACGAGTAATCCAATCAATTTCGATTTATCGGCAATTGCTAACGCGATCTCAGCCGGTACAGCCGCGCAAGTAGGTGCGATTCAAGCGGCCAATAAAAACGTGCAGAGATTGGATGAATCCACTTATTCACCGATCTCGTGGGTCAGTGCAGACAAACACATCGCAGTCCTGGTAAATTCTACGCGGATAGCGACGGAGATTTTTAACAACGGTACCGTGCCGGTCTATTTCGATCTCTTCCTAGATGTCAATACTAAAGCTGCAACCCCCCAAATGGATAACATCATCCAACCAGGTGGACAGGCTCGGATTGATGCGGCTGAGGGCAATATGGGCGTCTTGCTGTACACGATGGGATCTCCAACTGCCGGTAGTGTCTTGATTAATCAAGAGTTCTCACAGGCAGCACCACCGGCAGCACGAGCCAAACCGCCAATTGTACTAGCGGGATAAAGCAAATAGATTTTTTCAGAAACGAATCAGTTGAGTAAATAAATGAAAGGGGTTAACAAGTCATGGTTACGTGCGTTCTTATGGTGTGGGGTCTGCTCGATCTCCTTATTGATACAGGTATTCTCACCGGAGACTAAAGCGATGTTATGTACTAATTTCCCGATTCCTGGGCTAGAAAGCATGACGACCCCTGGTAGCAGCATGGAGAGAATCAAATAATGTTGAAGACACCATTTTTAATTTTTTCCATGCAGTTGGACAACACGCCCCAACTCAATCAAGGGCGGATCGTGCTCTATGACTTCGAGCAGGGCTGTTTGGGTCGCTGGGTCGCCACTAGTGGGCTGGGAATGTACCAAAAGATCGGCGGATGGAGCAAGCAAAGCGGCGGCGTTTGTCCAGCGACATATCAATGTAATCCGACATTTGCAAATTATTGGGTACAGACATTGGCGATAAACCTCCCCCACATCAAGGGCGTAGAGGGTGAAGCTTATCCGATTACCCCGTTTGCAGTGCGTACCAAGGAAGGTGTACAACGATCGGACTTACTCATTCACAAAGATGCTAACGCGCCTGGTTCGTTAGGCTGTATCGTGCTGCCAGAAGATGAGTTTGCCGACTTCCAGAAAACATTCGATCTGCAATGCTTGGGGCACGAACAGGTCAAACTCTGGATTCAATACGATTTTGAGGTTTGATGTCTGGATATACTCAGACATCTATTTCGGGGGTTAAGCATTTGCGGCTAGCTGTAATCAGTTAGTCGCTTTTTTGTGGGGATTCAGAAACTCCCCTACCTTTTTCCGAAACTCCCCTACAATCCCTTAGTAACTCCCCTACCGCTTTTCGACCTCAAACCCTTATCTATTCTTACTTTTCTTTTTTTATAGGGGAGTTAGGGGAGAAATATATAGGAAAAGTGACTTAGGGGAAAAATTGAAAGAAGATCTTTTGATTGTGGATCTTCGAGCGATACTCAAACTCGATTTAAATCCCAAAACCATAAAATGAGAGCTAGGTACTCAAACCTAGCTCTATCATTCATTTCTATTAAGCTGGCGGACGGATTCGAACCCCCGACCGGCTGATTACAAATCAGCTGCTCTACCAACTGAGCTACGCCAGCGCACTAGACAACCATAACATATCTCCAAAATTATGTCTACCACACCGATTCTGTTGCTGCTGAGGCAGACGCTTCTGCGCAGGCAAACAGAAAGGCTACGCCAACGATTAGTAGCAATTCTCATTTAGTTTTGAGAGGATACCTGTCTAAATGTTATTTAGCAGCCAGATAAAAGTTTGGCAGTAGAAACATGGGGATGCTGGGGATCTTTAACCAAAGGCGGCTGATTTTTCTTCTGCTTGCGGGGCTGTTTGAGAAAACGAGTTAAATGAACTTTCGAGGCTAAATTCTGGAGTAGCAGCACAAAATCAGTTACAGCAAAATCGCCAAAACACAGCCAAGCTGTTTGATTAATTCCCCTAATTCGCTGGCCGTTTCTCGCAATAACCCGGCACTCACTGCCGTTTCGACCCCATTTAGTTTGCTATACACTTTTTATTTCACCCAGATTTAACATTTAGACAGGTATCCTGCTGATACCTAAGTAAGCCCCGATTCGCATAAGCAATGGCATAATCGTGGTCATACCTAATGGCTGAGTCGAAATCGGCGAAGCTCGCGCGCCGTCTTCGGCGGTCGCGCCCTGAATATCTCCCAATCGGACAAACTTAAACGACTGGAGTTTAGACGTAAAAATAGTGATTAAAAAGTCGGACAGATTATTAACTTAAAGCTTGCTAAAACGGGTGTTTCGTTTTCGATTGTCGATCGAATCTATCTAGCAAAGGGCAACTAATAATAATGCAAATTGAACTGTGTACTAGCTTACAGATCCATTTGACAGAAAGAGATCTAGGCTTTAAAATAATTTTACTTGAAGCGATAATGATTCTCATTCTATCACAAATTTGCTAGATGGACTCTGCCCCTCACACAGCACAGGATTACGAACCCGCCCACAACTTACCAATTCAACCTTACAACTGTGAAAATTAGCCTTCGTCGCCCAAACCTCAAACACTTACTACATTCCAACTGGCTAGTGTCATCACTACTCACCTTCGGGCTATTAACTGGATGTACCACACCTACCAGCCAACAGCCTGGAGAAACCCCCAGCCCTACCGCCAGCGAAACTCCAGCCGCAACCACCACCGCAGGGACAGATAGTAGTCCGAAGGTAGTTGTGACGAATACGGTATTATGCGATTTGACCAAACAAATTGCGGCTAGTACTGTCAATGTAGTTTGTCTGCTGGCTCCTGGTAGCGACCCCCATGTTTACAAACTGACCCCAGAAGCGAGACAATCGATCGAACAGGCTAAATTAGTCTTGTATGGTGGCTATGACTTCGAGCCAGAACTAACTAAAGCGATTAAAGCGACATCTAATCCAGCTCCAAAAGTCGCCGTGCATGAAGTCGCCGTAACTCAACCGCTGAAATTTGAGGAAGATGGTAAAAGTACGACCGATCCACACGTCTGGAATAACGCCCAGAATGGGATCAAAATTGCTGAAACGATCGGAGCTAGTTTAGAGAAATTAGTTCCAGCGCAAGCAGCAACTTATCAGCAAAATACCCAAAAAGTAACAGCAGAACTTGGACAACTTGATACTTGGATCAAATCTCAAATTAGTACAATTCCTGCTACTAAAAAGACGTTATTTACTACTCATGATGCACTAGGTTATTATTCTAAAGCTTATGGAATTCCAGTTGATGCTTTAGAAGGATTGAGTACAGAGGAAAAGCCAAACGCAGCTAGAGCTAAAGGGATGGTTGGCAAGATCAGAAAGGCACAAGTACCGACTATTTTTGCCGAATTGACGCTCAACCCCAAGCTGATTAACGCGATCGCTCAAGATGCTAAGGTGAAAGTAGCAGAGCAAGAAATCTATGCTGATGGCTTAGGCGAAGCTGGTAGCCCAGGTGAAACTTATCAGAAAATGTTGATTTCTAATACTAAGTCGATAGTTGAAGGATTAGGTGGTAAATTCACATCTTTTTCGGCTAAATAAGCTGAATTGACATAAATCTAATTAACTGAGACAAGAGATTAAAATAGATCGCTCAATTTTAATCTCTTGTCAAAACAAAGCGAACAAAATTTTCACAATTAAAAATAATCAAGATGAATAATTCAAAACAACAACTGAATTGGCTAACGATCGCCGCAAGTGGACTATTCAGTACTGTACTACTGATAACTAGTGCCCAAGCCGCAGATTTAATTACAAACGTTCCCAATTCAGCAATGTCTACAGTCACTCAAACTAGCTCAAATCAGCTAATTGCTGCCAGAAAAAAACAACCCCGAAAGAAAAAGATCAAGCAAAGAATCAGAGTGCGGAAAACGATAATTAAAGCCTCATCTTCTCCTCAAACAGATTTAGTCAAACATCCCCACCAGCACCTGTCACATCAGAGCCACCACAGCCACCAATCAACCAAACACCGCCAGTAGTTGTACCATCAGCACCGCCCACACCGCCGATAACGCCACCAGCTCCAGAACAACCCAAGGCTTCAGAACCCAATCCCTCCAAAGCTGAAGCCCCCAGTCCATTTTCGCTAACTACAAAATTGGAAGGGCAAGTAATTTTTGGTGCAACTGGAGTAGTTTCTGGTGATTTCGATCGCAATACGGCGGCAGGCTATCGCGCTCGGCTTGAACTCAAAACGGCGATCGGGGAAGGTACACTCACGACTAGACTCCAATCAGACAACTTAGGTAGTGCGACGGCGGCAACACCCGAAGGTAGCTTATCCTGGACTGGAGATGCTGCGGGGACTGTGGCGGTTGACGCGCTCAAATATGAATTTCCGATCTCACCGCAAACTCAATTAGTAGTAGCGGCGAATGCTGGTGCATCGGATGACTTTACCGACACGATTAATCCTTATTTTGATGGTGACGGTGCTAGTGGTTCAATCTCTGCCTTTGGGAATCGTCCGTCGATTTACTATACCGTTCAAGGTGCTGGTGCCGGAATTCGCCACAAATTAAGTGATGGCATGGAACTGAGCTTGGGGTATTTATCTAGTACCAGCAATACGCCTACGACTGGAAATGGTTTATTTGGGGGGAGCTATGGTGCCTTGGCTCAACTCACTTTCAAAACTGGCGAAAATTCTAAAGTTGGTGTCACCTATACTCGCGCTCGTAACGCAGATCCTGGAACTGGCAGCACGAATGCAAATGCTGGCGGTGACAGTAATAACTTCGGGTTGCAAGGCTCGTTTCAACTCAGCCCCCAATTTGCGCTCGGCGGTTGGGCTGGTTATACCCAAAATCAAGCTGCTGGCGGAGATAGACAAATTTGGAATTGGGCAGTAACTGCGGCTGCGCCAGATTTTGGCGGCAAGGGGAATCTAGCTGGATTATTAGTCGGGCAAGAACCACGGGTAACTTCTTCTGGTAATGGCACAACTGATACTAAAGCTGGACTGCATATTGAAGGATTCTATCAATTTAAAGTTAGTGAGAATATGAGTGTCACGCCAGGGATTATTTATCTGACTGCACCCAATCAAGATGCTAATAGTACTAGCGCGGTAATTGGTGCCCTGCGGACTACATTTACGTTCTAACTTAGAGTTCGAGTTCTGGAATGACACGAGTAATCGTGTCATTCATTTGCCATTATTAAATCATCGATTTGATAGATAATTTGTCGTAAGATACTATAAATCGATCGGACAGACTTATAATAACGATAATAAATAAAACGGTATTTAAGATGAAACTATTTAACTTACTATGGCTGCCTGTGGCTGGAATCATTGGTGTTAGCTATCTCGTTCATGCTAATTCGCCCCAATCTGAACCACAGGCGGAGACACTCAAGCCCTGGAAAGTCCAACCAGTGGCGATGCCGATCATCGATCCCAAATTTGCCCATCAAGCATTACTAGCACGGCAAAAACAACTCGCTGACAAGAATTTTAGTTGCGATTGCAATGGCTGTAGAGTAGCAGCATTGCAGGTTGGCGTAACACTTAATTAAATTGCGGCTCTCCCGCCTATATGGTGATAAGTATTGCTTATTTGAATGATTGGAGTGAAACGGAAATTATTTAAATAAGCAAGCCAATAGCTTCTCTTTCATCAGATCGAAATTCTTAAATCCATAGCTTTGGCGAATTATTAACT
>NZ_JANNDR010000565.1:0-4347 GCF_031378165.1 Chamaesiphon sp. OTE_75_metabat_556 | reverse complement strand
TCACGCCACCGACGGCGATCGATCCAAATGCGGAATTACCCCTAGAAGTCTCCGAATGGGATCGTCCTGAAGCCGTGCAGCCACTGACAGGGACGCCCGCACAGCCACAGCAGACTAGCAGCGATCGAACTCTGGCCAGCTCTGGATTTTTACCCCAGACGGAATTACCAGTTGCACCCGCACCAGCCACAACTGTGACTCAAGTTCAGGTCGTGACGACGATCGATGTCCGCCAGGGCAAACAACCAGCATTACCAGCCGCCTTTTTGATCGAAAATTCGCACCTATGCCAGACAGCACTGGCGAATGCTCCCAATCCCACCATCTTTGATGGTACCGATCGGCAGAGTACTTCAATCGATCGGGCGGTCTTTCAAGCAGATCGACTGCCGAGTATCGCGATGATCCCGCTGATGGGTAGCCTCGGAGCCAAGCGATCTACTGGTGCGGTCTGGGGCTGGTTGGTACTCCAAGACGATCGGTCGCGGCCGTGGCATCCAGTCGAACTAAAACTCCTCCAATGTCAGATCTTCCAAATTGCCCTGGCGAGAATCCAGCGCAAAGCCCTCAAACAAGCCCGAGCAGCGGTCGCCAATCGGACGACTCAAGTTCAGACCAGTCTCCAACTTCAGGCGAAGTTGCACGATGTCGGACGCAAGCGGATGGAGAAATTGCGGCACGCCAACGACCTCAAAGATGAATTTATCAGCACAATCGGTCACGAACTGCGGACGCCGCTAACGAGTATGTCGTTGGCGATCAAGATGTTGCGCCAATTAGATGTCGATCCAGAGCGTCGCACCCAGTATCTCGATATCCTCGAAGATCAGTGTCAGCGCGAAATCAAGCTGGTCAACGATCTGCTCAAAATCCAGCAGTTTGAATCCAGACAAGTCGAGCTGCGCTCCCAGCAAATCTCACTCAATCAATTTATTTCTCAGCAAGCAACAATCGTTACCGATCGCTGGCCGGATAGCAAATCCCTAGAAATCGCCCTCCATCTCCCACAACTGTCTTCACACATCGAAACCGACGCGGATAGTCTCAAACATATCGTCGAGGAATTACTCGTCAATGCGGGTAAATTTGCGATTCCCCAGAGCATGGTAGAGGTGTGGCTGACAGTCGAGCCAGAACAGGCAATTATCCAGGTAACTAATCTGAGTCAGCCAATTGCCGACACAGATCTCCCTTATTTATTCGATCGCTTCCGGCGTGGTGCAGGTACTACTCAACAAGCGATCGCCGGCACCGGACTGGGTTTGTCGCTAGTCAAATCGATGGTCGAGCACATTCAAGGTACAATTACCGTGACCAGTGAGGCCGTCGAACCCAAAACTGCCAAAACCTGTTTTACAGTGACTATTCCGGCAGTCATCGAGCGGCAATAACTTGAGGAAGCCATCTGTCATGTCGAAACTCGGTTCGCGACAGCACCTACCCATCTTCCCTAAATCGTTAGGTGCGACCGATCTAGCTCAACACCAACCGAAGTTTCGGTGGCAAAGAGCTAACTATTCCTGTCGCGCCAGACAATTTGATATCTATACCGCCGCGATGAGTTTGGGGTTCGCACTGCTGCGAGATTTCCTCTTGCCGACTACCAACGAACGCTATCATCGACGCCAAGCCCAAAAATTAGTCAATACGGCGATCAGTTTGGGGCCAACTTTTATTAAGATCGGTCAATCTTTATCGACGCGAGTGGACTTTTTTCCACCGATGTATACCGCAGCCCTGAGTCAATTACAAGATCGGGTGCCAGCTTTTGATGCGGATGAAGCGATCGCGATTATCGAAACCGAACTCGACACAGAACTAGAGATCTTATTCGATCGTTTCGACCCGATTCCGCTGGCGGCGGCAAGTTTAGGCCAAGTACACAAAGCCAAATTGCGAACGGGTGCGGATGTTGTCATCAAAATCCAACGTCCGGGCTTGCAGCGATTATTTGAACTCGATTTTCAGGTCATTGAGAAATTACTCTGGTGGGTCGATCGATTATTGCCAAACAAGCGATCGGCAGAACTTAGAGCCATTCATCAAGAATTTTTTACGCTCCTATTCCAGGAAATAGACTATACCAAAGAAGGCCAAAATGCCGATCGCTTTCGAGCTAATTTCCAAGCAAATAACTCAGTAGTGGCTCCAGAAATTCACTGGAAACATACAACTAGCAAGGTACTCACGATGAGTTACTTACCAGGAATCAAAATTGACGATCGCGCCACCTTAGAAGCTTGTGGCTTCGATCCCAAAAAGATCAATCAATTAGGGATTTGTTGCTATCTCAAACAACTCCTCGTCGATGGTTTTTTTCAAGCCGATCCGCATCCTGGGAATATGGCAATCATGGCGGATGGTAAGCTAGTTGTCTATGATTTTGGGATGATGGCCGAACTGAAGCATATCTCGACCGATCGGATGATTGAGACTTTTTGGGCAGTCATGAAAAAAGATGAAACTGCCGTCACCAATAATTTAATTGCATTAGGATTAGTCGAACCAGTCGCAGATATGCGCCCGATTAAGCGCGTCATTGAATTTCTACTCGAACGCTTTACCGATCGACCAGTAGATATCAAAGAATTCGAGCAGATTAAGAGTGAAATTACGACACTATTCGTCCAGCAACCATTTCAGATGTCCCCAGAAATGAGCTTTATTCTCAAAGCTTTATCGACACTCGATGGCATCGCCCGTACCTTAGATCCAGAATATAATCTCGTCGTCGCCGCGCAACCGTTTATCCGCAGTATCGCCGTTGCCGAGCGCGGTAATATCATTACTAAATTTGGCAAACAAGCTGTTAGCTATCTCAAGCACAAACTCACCCAGCCCAATGCAAGTAAGTTACGCATCCACCAACTAGAGTCAAGATTAGAGCAAAATGAACTTGAAATGTTGAGGCGATCGCAAATAACTGCTCGATTAATTAACAGCATTTATTGGAACATCAGCTATATCTGCCTGACTAGTTTAAGTGCAATTTCCGCCCTGTTATTAATTTCTACACAACCATTACTAGCAATGATGCTAGGTGGTATTGGTACTGTCTGTGGATTGCTTTGGCTGCAATCTGTATTCAATTTAGTCTTGCAAGCACGACTCATTAACTAATTTGATAATCATCGTTAAATAATGAAACCAACAATTTTAAATCATCGGCTGGAAGTTGGATTTTTGACGACTTAGCCCAAATGTTGTCTCGATCGCTCTGGATTGATATTAGTGAAAATCTAAGCGATATCAACTATGTCTTGTGTGCTGACGGGGAGTTACTCGATCGCCATTTTGTCAATAGCTTTATTCCACTCAGATCATCCATATCGCCTCAGACAAACGACTAATCGAGAAAAGATTCCAGCTAATGATGTGACTAGACCATACACCACCATATTGGAAACATCACTAGCTAACATTTCTAATTGGGTCAGCGGATAAACATCCGTAATCTGCCAACCGAGGAATTCTAGAAAAGGTAATTGCTGTGGTTGCCGAATATTCATTGGCATCGCGCTGAGAGCTGTAAATTAGCGATGATTTTCTACAGACTAACTATAGTAACTTTACGATCCCAATAATTTTCCTAGAGCGATCGACTGCGCCGCAGCCATTTGACCATAGCAAAATACATAGGGTATTTCTGGCGGCAATATTGGAGCCAAATCGGCCATTAAATAAGGGCTACCGTAGACAACCAATCCCTGTAGTTGTTTCGTCGCGATTAATTTTTGAACCAATTGTTTGGCTACCGCCGTGATACCCAGTCCGCCCGAAAAAGGACTAGTGCGAATAAATAATTGGAGGATGACAGATTCATCAGGGGCAATCTCAATCGTCGGACTATGGCGATTGACAAGTTGAAGCCGATAGCCAAGTTTAGCGGGAATGGTGATGGCTGGAGTACTCCGACTGAGGAAAGTAGTATCTAAAATTTCTTCTAGCACGATGATATTTTTGCCACCACTCGGTTTGAGGGGGAGCTGTCCGTGACTAACTAGTGAATCTTGGAGCATACTCTTGGCGATAGCCATCGATTGCGGCTCGGCGAGTGTTGTCACAGTCGCCGGTTGAGTATTCACTGGCGATTGAGTCAATGTGACACCATCCCAATTTTGAAATAACTTCTGTTTCGATCGCCAAATCCGCCCGACGCTCTCTTTGATGCGTTCGGCACTAATCAGCCCAGACTCCACCGCATGACACACCGATCGAATCGCAATTTCGGGATCGACAGGCATCAAAATAATGTCAGAACCAGCAGCCACAGCCATTACTGGCGCATCATCCGCGCCATAGCGATCGGCAATCGCCCCCATCACCAAAGCATCGGTACTAATCAGC
>NZ_JANNDR010000088.1:0-6071 GCF_031378165.1 Chamaesiphon sp. OTE_75_metabat_556 | reverse complement strand
CAGGCGATCGCGGTCAACCAACAGGCGAATTCGGCAATCTCCACGACCGACAGTATCAACGTCCTGGAAGCGATCTCGACCGAAACTGCCGAACAAGCCGATGCATCGGCAACTGGAGCAAAACAAGCCCTGTCACTAGCAGAAGAAGGCACCCAGGCAGTGAAAAAGACTATTCATGAGATGTCCGACTTGCGCGATCGAGTCGATGAAATCGCCCAGCAAATCGCCAATCTCGGCGAACAAACCGGCCAAATTACCACCGTCTCCGACCTAGTATCGGATCTGGCCAAACAAACCAACATGCTCGCCCTCAAAGCCGCTGTAGAAGCAGCACGAGCTGGCGAACAGGGGAAAGGATTCGGGGTGGTTGCGGGTGAAATTCGGAAACTCGCCGACGAAAGTAAAAAATCCGCCCAGAAGATTAACGATCTGGCGACGGATATTCAAACCTCAATCAACCGCACGGTGATGACGACAGATCGCGGTACCAAAACCGCTACCGACGGGATTCAACTCGCCGAAAATACCGCCGTGACCTTTATTGGGGTAGCCGAGGCCGTCAACAACGTGTTCTTGAACTCCCAGCAGATTTCCTCTAGTACCAAACGCCAAGCCACCGCCATTCAGCAAGTGCTCGGCGCGATGAACACCATCTCCCAAGGCTCGCAAGAAAGTGCGATCGGAATGCACAAAGTCAAAACCTCCACCAGAGAACTCAACCAGATTGCGGATGAGCTGCAAGCAGCGGTGAGTTAGGAATTAGTGGATGGTGAATAGTGAATAGTGAATAGCGAGGAAGAAGGACGCAAGCGTCCTAAATAATATCTGCGCTCCACTCAAATTCCATTACTATCCACTATCCACTATCCACTATCCACTCCCCCAACTATTCACCAAAAACTAACCTCTAACCCCGATGCTATCCACCTTCAAAACCAATTTCCAAGACAAATTCAATAACGTCTCGTTCAAAACCAAGGCGACGGCGGTGGCGATCTTGCTAGCACTCTTGCCCGTTGTCGGGGTTGGGGGCTTGGCCTACTTTCTGTCTAGTAGTAACTTGACCGAGACCGAAACAAACAGCCAAAAAGCGGCGGCTTTGTCGCTATCGGATGCACTGGCGCGCTTTATTGGTATTCGGCTTAAAGACGCTCAATCCATTGCCGATTTACCATTCGTCAACAATGCCGCGATCGTCAAAACCCTGCCGCTAGCAGAAAAAGAAGGCTTTTTGGATGACTATGTCGATCGATATAAATTTTATGACAGTGTGATGATTTTCGATCTCAAGGGCAATCCGATCGCTGCTTCTAAAGGTAGTAGTCGAGTCAACCATGCCGATCGAGATTATTTCAAGGCTGTACTCAAAACTGGTAAACCCTACACCAGTAAAGTGGAAACTTCCAAAACAACCAAACAATCATCGATCTACTTTGTTGCCCCAGTTAAAGATAGTATTACTGGACAGATGACGGCGATCGTCCGCATGAGAATGCCAGTTGCCGCGCTCAAACCAATTGCGACGCCATATGGGATTAATGACGAGCAATGGCACATTATCGACAAAACCACCAATAAATTTGTCCTTGACTTAGAAGACGATCGAGTCGGTCGCGAGACTAAGGACTTTGCGAAGTACGAGCAGTTAAAAGAAAGTGATAAACCGCAATCCGCTTTTGATGTCGATCTGATGACCAACCACAACCAGTTAATCTCCGCGATCGGTCTCCCCAAGAGTGAAGATTTAGGTCAGAGTAATCTGGGCGTACTCATGGCCAAAGATACCAGGTTTGTTGATGCCAAGGCCAATTCAGTTCTGGCGGTGCTACTAGTGGGGATGCTACTTGCTAGCGGTACGACAGTGGGTTTATCGCTGCTGTTGGGAAATCGGATTACCAAATTTATCGGGAAGCTAGCCGACTCAATTGTCAGTTCTTCGGGCGCGATCGTCGATACGGTTGAAATGCAAGAGGTCACGGTGAACATGCAAGCCAACTCAGCGATCGATACTAGTACCACAGTTAACGAACTCGGAGCGATCTCCTTCCAATCTGCCGCACAAGCCGAAGCATCAGCTAATGGTGCCCGCCAAGCCCTCTCGCTAGCTGAAGACGGGACTCGATCGGTACAACAAACCCTCCAAGGGATGTCTGGACTCCGGGATAAAGTAGACGCGATCGCCAATCAGATCGTCAATCTCAGCGAACAAACCGGCCAAATTACGATCGTATCTGACTTGGTTGCCGACTTGGCTAGCCAAACAAACATGCTCGCACTCAACGCAGCAGTAGAAGCAGCCCGGGCGGGCGAACAAGGTAAAGGTTTTAGCGTAGTTGCTGATGAAATTCGGAAACTTGCCGACCAAAGTAAGAAATCTGCCGATAAGATTAACCTCCTGGCCAACGACATTCAAGCAGCGATCAACCGGACGGTGATGGTAACTGATGAAGGTACCAAAACGGTAAACGAAGGGATTGACCTGGCTCGATCGACCGCCGACACCTTCGCGGGTGTGACCGACGCCGTCAACAACGTGTTCTTGAACTCCCAACAAATCTCCACCAGTGCCAAGCAACAAGCGATATCGATTCAGCAGGTACTAACCTCGATGACCAATATCTCCCAAGGTTCGCAAGAAAGTTCGATCGGGATGCACCAAGTGAAAATGACTACCAGAGAGTTGACTCAGGTGGCGGATGAGTTGAAAGCAGCAGTAGTTTAGGGAATAGGGGAGAGGATAGTGAATAGTGGATAGTGGATAGTGGATAGATTTTCTACCTGCTAATTACCGTTCACTATCAATAATTTACATGAAATCATACAGATTGAGGCTGTTCAATGAGTGTTAGTAGTTATCGCGACTTAAAAGTTTGGCAACTGGGAATGGAAGTTGCAGAACAAGTATACCGATTGACAGCAGAATTCCCTAAATCAGAAATTTATGGTCTGAGTAGTCAGATGCGTCGAGCGGCTGTTTCTATTCCTTCTAATATTGCTGAAGGTCAAGGTCGAGATTCAACTAAAGAATTTTTGCACTTTCTGGCAATTGCATTTGGCTCACTTTGCGAACTCGAAACACAACGACTGTTAGCGCGTCGCTTCAGTTACTTGTCGGACAAGGATCTTCAATCAATTCTTACTACTTTAACAGCAACAAGCAAAACAACTCGTGGCTTGCAAAAATCTCTCAAATTGAAATTAGAGAATTAGCGAATAGTAAACAACGAGGACGCAAGCGTCCCAATTTTGCATCGGTTAAGCTCCTATTCACTATTCACTATCCACTATTCACTATCCACTATCCACAAAAATACCATGTACATTGACGACGAAGAACTCAGAGGACTGTACAAAACCTCTGCCGCCGAGCATATCCAAGCGATCGAGTCGGCATTGATGCTGCTAGAAAAACAACCGCAAAATCCAGCGGTATTAAAGGACTTATTGCGTTCTGCCCATACGCTCAAGGGTGACTCGCGGATGCTAGGGGTGGAAGACGTCGAAACGCTCGTCCACCAGATCGAAGAATGTTTGATGCCGATTCTCCAGGGGAGAGGCTCCGCCAACGAAAAAGGTCAGGCGAGCATGACTGAAGCACTCTGCGACAGGCTCTATACTGGTCTAGATACAATCAAGCAATTGGCGCATACTGCCGTCACTGGCGAACCCAATGACGTCAATATGTTTTATGTATTGGCGACTTTGATGGGTGATGGTGGCGCAGCCCCACTGCCTAATATCGGCAATTCAGGATCGGTAGGAGTTCAGACCGCGCTGTTCGCAGAGATCGACGGCGAATCAAGCGTTCCCGATTTAGACGATCTCCCTTCATTTGGGTGGGTGAGCATGAGTGATGAAGAGTCACTCTTCGATACACCATCAGAGTTGTGGGTACATGAAGGCGATCGAGACTTGCTACAGCAGCCAATATCTGCTGCGGTCGAGCCACTACCATCGCTCGATCCGCCGGAAGTTGTAGCGCCAACACCGTCACAACTTCAGACATCGTTCCTGGAGTTAGCAGCCGAGCTATTTGCACCGGAAGAGTTAACAGATTCAGCACTGCCGCAAGTTGATGCTACTACGGGAATACAGGGCGATCGCGAGCAAGACTTTAACGATTTTATCTTGATGCCCGGTACGGTACCGCCACCGGCAGCAGATCTCGACGATCTATTTAGTCTCGATGCGATCAAGCAGTCGAGTTTCGATGGTGAAGGTCACTTCACATTGATTTCGAGTCAGAGTGGTGCGACCGCTAGATCGACTCAGGCGGATGAAGATTCGTTGTTTGGAGCTTTTGACGATCTCGATTTATTGGTGCCCGCCACCGATGAGGCGATCGACTTGGCCTTGCCCATACTGGCCGATCTCACCACTGAGTCGATCGAGTCTAGCTCCGCACCACCAGCCAGATTGCCAGATCTCCATCCGACCCCACCCGTACCACCAGCACTGCCAGCCGCAAATATCGGCGAATACCAAATTGAGACGATTCGGGTCGAAGCCAAGCAGCTAGACGCTTTGATGGGACAATCTGGGGAAATTAATGTCATCAACCAACAGATCGCCAGTCGATTGCTCGATCTCGAAGCCCTGGTCGAAATCTGGGAGAATGGCAGCCGCGATTACCAATATTTCCAAACGCTGATCCAGCAGCTCCCGTCACATTCACCCCTGCACCACCAACTTAGTCGCAACAATCGCCAGTGGGAGCAAATGGGCGCGCTAATCGATAAGTTCAAAAAATCGATCGGGTCGGACAGTTCGCGCTTGGAACAAGTCACATCCGCCCTCGAATCGGGCGTCAAAAAGTTGCGACTTTTGCCATTGGCGACGATTTTCAATCTCTATCCTCGGATGGTCAGAGATCTGGCCAAAACTCAATCTAAGGAGATTAATCTGGCGATCGATGGTGGCGACCTCCTCCTCGACAAACGCCTCCTAGAAGAGATTAAAGATCCGTTGATGCATATCTTGCGAAATGCGATCGATCACGGGATTGAAACGCCAGCAGAACGCCAGCAGAATGGCAAAGTGGCCGCTGCGACCCTCTCGATTCAAGTCCGTCAAACTGGCAACCAAACGACGATCGAGATCCTTGATGATGGGCGAGGCTTGGACGTACAAAGGATTAAAGCCACTGCCATCAAACGAGGACTACATACCAAGGCTGAATTGGACGCAATGGGCGTCGATCGGATTCAATCGCTGATCTTTGCGGCGGGTTTCTCCACCCGCGCTCGCGTCACCGAGCTATCTGGGCGCGGTGTGGGCTTGGATATCGTCAAAACGAATATCGAACGGGTCAAAGGATCTGTCGAGGTAGAATCATCACCCGATCGCGGGTGTACATTCCGCATCGTCCTCACTCACGCGATCGGTAGTTCGCAAGTGATGATGGTCGATGTCCGCGACCAAACCTACGCCATCCCTGTCGAATTTGTCGATCGGATGTTGTTGGTCAATAAAGCGGAAATCTTCGCCCTCGGTGGTACCCCGACTACGCAGATTAACGGTCAAACGACCACAGTAGCTTGGTTGGCAGATTTGCTCTCCTTACCAGCCACTGCCCCCAATTCACCAGGGGAAATCGCCCGCACCTCCAACTCGATTTCCTGTTTACTGCTCCAATCGGGACGCCAACAACTAGCACTGCTAGTCGATCGCATCAACGATCGGCAACTAGTGACAATCGAGTCGCCCCATCCCCTATTACACAACGTGCCCCATCTGAGTGGTTCGACAATTTTAGGGACGGGTGCGGTCTGCTTGGTACTCAATCCCCTCGATCTGTTTGCCACCGCAGCAGGGCATAATCCCCTGGCACCGAGCAGCACGGATCAGTCACTACCGATCGATACCACGCCTTCGATCCTCTTGGTCGAAGACTCACTGGTCATTCGGACGCAGATGACCCGGATTCTGACTGGTGCTGGCTACACAGTCACCGCCACCAAAGATGGCCTAGAAGGTTGGGAAACCCTCCAAGCCGGACAATTCGATCTCGTCGTCTCTGACGTGGAAATGCCTCGCTGGGGCGGATTGCAGCTCACGAGTGAAATTCGCAG
>NZ_JANNDR010000498.1:0-21318 GCF_031378165.1 Chamaesiphon sp. OTE_75_metabat_556 | reverse complement strand
CAACGTCCCATCTTACAAGCACTTTTGAGCCTAATATTCTCCCGCTTACCAACTTGTAAAATCGACTCTTCGCGATCGTATTTAACTTCCGTACCAGACTGCGAGAACACAACTAACGAACTAGTCGCTTTGTCAACTTGCGTTCCGTTAGGAACTGCTGGCTCCAGCAAAGTTTTTTCGGGTAATTCACACGAACCAAAGCTTTCATAGTAATAGTTGTCCATCGGAAAATCCAGACCTTGCAAGAGTGTTTTTACTCCTTGCATAAATCCATCCGAGCCACAGACATAGATATCCCGCTCCCGAAAATCTGGGGCAATCCGCGCCAGCATTTGGGCATCGAAGCGTCCAGCCAGACCCGACCAATTATCCTCGCTTTCTGCCCGGGTCAGGCTCAGATGCAAGTGAAAATTCGGGTGTTGGGAAGACATCCAATCGAGTTCTTTGTGAAAAATTACATCGCGGGCACTCCGCGCACTATGGAAAAAAGCAATGTCTAAATCTGGAGCCGCATCGTATGCCCAGCGAGCCATTGACATCATCGGCGTAATGCCACTACCCGCGGATACAAACAAAATTTTCCGAGCAGCATGTCCGACGCAGGTAAAGTCACCCATCGGAGAGCTAATTTCGATTTCGCTCCCGACTTGGAGATTATCGTGCAACCAGTTGGAGACTAGTCCAGCGGGAGCATCAGGAGCATCAGCGGGTGTTGGCACCCTTTTGACCGTAATTTCTAAAGTATGGGGGCGAGATGGCGTCGAGGAAATCGTATACGATCGCTCGACTGACCGACCGTTAATATTCAGCATTAAGGTTACAAACTGCCCTGGCTTGTAATCAAATAGTACTGGGGGATTGGCCGCAAACCGAAAAGTTTTCACATCATGGGTTTTCGCAATTGCACCCACACAGCGAACGGTTAACCCGTCTGTCCACGATCGAACGCTGCCAATAGTAGTATTGTCTTGACTGTCGATTTCCGCATCGTTCTGCTGGATATCTTCGACTAGCAACCAAGAATCCCCGATATAAATCGAATCGCGGATTTTCAGAGCTTGGGATTGATTTTCTTCGACTTCAATGTTGTTCAGATAAGAAGAATTCGTCGATAATAAATCAAGGTAAGACCACTTATTTTCGGTGTTGAGAAACAGCCCGTGGACATTGCTGACCAAAGGATCGTCGAGCACAATGTCACAAGACGGATTGCGACCGACGAGACAAGCACCATGCGGGCTGGGTGTCAGAACTGTTGCCTGGGTGATATTGGTCTCAAGATTAATGATTTTCAAAGAGAGCATAAGCAAATTTTCTGGAGTTTTGGAGTTTTATGACTTCGGTCGGGTTTGAGTAGTATCCAAGCTAATTGGGCGATCTGATTTGACCGATTTGGCGGTGGAATTAGGTGTCTGGGTTGAGAGATTCGATCGATTACGGTGAGTGGTTGAAGTAGGGGTATGAGGTGGGATCGATCGATTAGTACTGGTAGTTACAGTCGTGGAGTCAGTCTGGAGATGCGATCGATCGACTGACTCCACCGCAATCGGTGCTGTCATGGCACTCGGTGGTGATAGTTCGGCCAAATACTGGTCGTGGGTGCGTCCCAATGTGCGATAACCCCAAATACTGCCAGCAATCAGGACGATCGCATTGAAACCCAAACCCACCACCGCCGGCTGCGCATTCAAAATGGGGCGACCGCCGAAAGTGAAGAAAAACCAGAACGAAAAGATCGTAACTAGGGTGAAAATCGTATGGTGCGATTGTTGGCGTTCGGGCGATTTGGATTGCCGCCGGAGATAGGCACGATAGGTTTTTTCGACTTTGCTCAGAGCCAAATAAGCCAACAGGGTAAACAGCCCCAAAGTCAACGGCACCGCCACTAATTTGGGTAGTGGAATCGCTCGTCCTGCTAGATAAAAACCAGGCTCAAATAGCATCCCGATCGCATCATCCCGACTCCACATGCCAGAGAAATAATAATCCCAATTCCCAGCAAATAGATAAAAATAGACAAAGAAAGCTACCAGCAGACCCACATAACCATACTGCACGAATTGCCGCGCGGGTTGCTCTAGACTGTCCCAGTAGGCTTGCTCGGCATCGATATCGATACAAGCCGATTTGCATCCCACACAAGCACTCTCGTTCTGCGGGGTGCGGCACATTGATTGGGGGACGAGCGATGCCGATTCCTGGTGTGCTTGACTCCCCCACAAACCCCTCGGGCCAATGAAGACAGCTTGGACGGGAGCGAACGGACAGAAATAGTGGCACCAACTTTTGCCCGCAAATAGAAATCCGACCAACATGGCACAGAGGATCGTTGCGACGAGGAAAATTCCTAGTGCTAGGGGATGAGAGTTGAGCACTAATAGTCGGGCAGTTAAGCCCCCAAATAATAGTCCAAACTGGACATAGAGATGATTTCTGCCCAACCAGGAATTTTCGGAGATCGTCACCAGCTCATAGCTGACGATGCCCGAACTCACAATTTTACGTTGGCGTTGGAACTTCAAGGCTCTGGGCAACTGTGACAAAAAGGACAGAGGACAGATCCGTCGCCAAGCTTCATGTCCGAACACAAAGATCGTCAAAATTGCGGCGGGGACAATCGCCGCCCAAAATAAGCGCACGCCCAAACTATAAGGTGTCTGCGGTAGGCATTGACCTTGCAGCAGGATGCAGGTGTCTGGATGAATGCGGAACGGACTACTTAAATTGTCAGCATCGGTCAAGATTGACGATAGCGGATCGTAAAAGAGCGAAGCAATCAGGATCAGCCAGCTCATCGCCAATCCCCAGCGAATGATATGCATCAGTTTTTCTGGTACTTGATTCAATATGGTCATTCCTCCTAATTGAGATTGTCTGGCAATCGATCGCCTCCCGATTTACCGCTTAACAGTATCGGTGTGCTCTAGTCACCATGATGAGTATTGTGAGAATTTTGGTAGTGTAAATATTAATTAATAATGCAAGAGCTGAATTTTAAATTGTGAGTAGACTACACTAGAAATAGAAAATAAGTACCTTTTTTAACTACTCAAATAGTCTGGCGGCAATCGGTTATGGTTGTGGAAATCAAGACCGAACCAGAGATCGGCCATCTAAGTTAGCTCCGCAGCTTGCTAAGTGATGGTGACACTAGATCGACTGGTGCGAAATTTGATAACCTAGCCGCAATATCTTCAGCTAAAATTTATTTGTAGCAATGTCCCTATTAGTTCCACGGACAAAAAAGGATCGATAGATTATTACACACCGCATCATATTGGCAAATCCGATCGAACGGCAAGAGTCAGTTTAGGTCATTTTCTTAACTGACCTATTGATAATCTGCAAAAACGAGCGATCGGCAATCGATTGAGTGTTTGAGTCAGTTTCTGGGTCAGTGCCGATCTGTGGTTTAAAGTCCTAGGGTATAATGGCGATCGTCACCGATCTAAATTTATGCCAAGATCCCCAGGCTATAAGAGATCGCCCGCTAGCAAGCCGAAAATAGAAGCCGCTCTGGACATCAAAGGTTTAAAACCTCGCGATGACATCCGCGTCCTCGACGCCTTAGAGCAAGAGGACGTATTTGTAGCAGCCAAAACATGGCAGCGGTTTTGGGAGGGCAAGCAAAATATCCATCGCTCGACGTTTGCCAAAATTTGCCAGTTTTTGGGATTAGATTGGCAAGAAGTTGTCGAACATAGTCAAAATCCTGTTCCAGATGACCCCGTCCCTGCCGATCCAAATTTTTACGGTCGGAGCACCGAATTAGCTGAGTTGACAAGCTGGGTGACAAATCCGCACTGTCGCCTGATCATTTTATACGGGTTAGCAGGAATTGGGAAAAGTTCGTTAGTCGGCAAACTGATCGAACGAGTCAGCGGCAGTTTCCAGCGAGTTGAGTGGAAGAAATTTAGCTATGGTGACTCCGTCCAAAGTACTTTAATCGATCTACTCCAGCAGCTAGACTCCCAAAATTCCGGTGGCGAGCTGAATCTTCAGCAGCTCAAGCAACGATTGTGGCAACAATTACAGCAACGTCATTGTCTGATTATCTTGGAGCAAGAACACAATGAGCATACTGACAAATTTGATGATTATAAGCAATTGCTCCGCAAACTACTTCAGGCATACGGCAAACCCCATCAAAGTTGTATTTTGCTGATTACGTCTTACGAAAAACCTGACGAAGTAACGGCTGTCGCCAATCATCGCGATGCCGCTAAGTCCATGCGCCTGGGCGGGGTAGATGTTGCAACTGGGCTGGAGATTTTACAGAGCAAGGAACCCAAACTTTTAGAAAATCGCCCAGCGGCAGCCGAATTGGTGACCAGATTTGATGGCTATCCATTGGCCTTAAAACTAGTTAGTTCCCACATTCGCGATCGATACAATGGCAAGATCGCAGATTTTCTCAGCCATCTATCGGTACCTGAATCGATCGAAGGGATTATTAAGCAACAGATTGAGGACTTAGATGAACCAGCCCGCAAGATTTTAGATATCCTCACAGACAAAGAACCAATGACTCAATCGCAACTCCACGATGCCTGTTGCGAATCGATCCATTCCGATTTAGATTTTATCAGAGCAAAAGATCTTTTAGAGCGGCGATCGCTTTTATGTCGCTATGTCGGAGATACAGATGATGGTCGAGAATTCTTATTTGGGTTAGCCCCAATCACCAAGCAAGCGATCTATTCGCTCAAATGACTGTTGCCCAGCCCTGAGGTAGCTGTCTGGGCTGACAACCACGATTTGAGTTTTGTTACTTTCATGGAGACAAATGAGTTACTGTATCAACCCTCAGTGTAGCGATCGTCAGAATCCAGATAACGCTACAGCTTGCCAAGCTTGCAACACGCAATTGTCGTTGTATGGGGGTCGCTTTCAGATCTTAGCAAAAATTAGCAAACCCGATCATAATCCGGCATCAGAGGTATTTAGAGTCGCAGACTATCGAGATCACCAGCGATCGAAAGTTTTGAAAACATTAACCAACAATACAGCAGAATTTGCAACTCGGTTCGATCGCGAAATCGAGATCCTCAAAAAATCAAAAAACTCTGGTATTCCAGCTTATATTATTGACTTCGCACTACCTTCAGCCGCAAATAGACCCGAACTGCATTGCCTGGTGATGGAGTCGATCGAAGGTGAAGATTTGGAAGCATGGTTGGAAACAAATGGTAAATTAGCTTACGAGCAGATCGCTTTAGCTTGGTTGAACAAAATCACGATCGTGTTGGCTTATTTGCATAGTAAAAAACATTTTCATCGCGATATCAAGCCCAGCAACATTATGCTCAGAGATAATGGTGAATTGGCGTTAATTGATTTTGGAATTGTCCGAGAAATTACTAATACTGTCGATCTGTATGGTGCCAGCACCCATGCCTATACGCCAATTTATGCAGCTCCAGAACAATTGAGTGGTAATGCCGTGCCGCAATCAGATTTTTATGCCCTGGGCAAGACATTCGTACAGCTACTGACAGGGCAGCGACCGATTCCCAATGAGTTGGATCTCAATCGGTGGGAATACGAAACAGCTTTTCCGACATCGGGCATCATTCCCTTAATTAACTGGTTGCTCCAAGAAGATCTGGAGCAACGTCCGCAAACGCCAGCCAAGATTTTAGAGACGATTAATTATATATCTACGCGCAAAGCAGATGGTGATTTTCCCAATAGTGAAGAAACTAGTGATTTTATCGATCGAGGTCAACAAACGATCCTCAAATCTAAGCAAAATAATTTGCCAGCAAAAATTACTTTACTAGTATCAACTGTTGGCTTGATGGCTGGTGCTTTATATTACTATTTTTTACCAACACCTGCTGTCCAATTAGCTACCGTCAGACCTGCGGCAGATTTAATTAGCTTTGGCGAACGGATTATTAAAGATAGTTATGGCAGCGACAAATCTGGTCAAAAGAAATCGACACAGCAGAAGCTCGCTGGGATTAAATTATTTAAAGCAGGAAAGTACAAAGAAGCATATCAAAAATTTGATGAATCGCATCAAGGAGCTAAAAAAGATCCCGATATTTTAATCTATATGAATAATGCCAAGATCAGATATTGGCATCAACAGAAACCGACGAAACCAATCTATACGATTGTTGCCGTAGTACCCGCTGCAATCGAGCAGGGACAACATATTTTATTTGGGGTAGCGCACCTTCAGGATCGAGTAGTCGATATCACCGAAGGTATCGACGTAGAGCCAGAAGTGTATCTAGAGATCGGGATTGCTGACGATCTCAATCAGCCAGAACAAGCAGTGGCAATAGCGAAAAAACTCGCGGAGCCAAGTATTAATAGTGGTGACAACAAAACTCGATCGATTCTGGCTGTGATCGGACATGACAGTAGTGAAGTTACTTGTGAAGCCTTACCAATCTACTCGCAAGCCGGATTGGTGGTGATTTCAGCTACTAGTTCGATGAATGAAATGCGCAAACGATGTGGCGATCTCGATCGCGTATTTTTTCGGACGATCTCTTCTACACAGTTTGAATCGCGAAGCTTGGTCAAGCTTTTGAAAAGCAAAAATCTCCAAAATCTCAAAATCACTTCGTTTTACAAAAAAGAGAAAATTGGATTTAGTCGGGATTTGTTTGAAATATTCAAACAAGATTTTAGAAAAGAGTTTGGTAGAGAGTTGGAAGATGGATTCGATCTTTCAGATGCCAATAATGAAGTCAGTGAAGTAGCAAAAGGTATCGAAAGAGCGAAAGATTCAAATGTGATCGTGCTATTTTCCGATGAAAAAACCGAAGCCTTTAACGCGTTCAATAATGCCATCAAGGTGCTCGAAGCTGCCAATCCCAGCAAAATCGATTTGATTATCGCTTCCAAGCCATTATTGTCTGCCGATATCGATCCAAAATTGCTCCAAAAATGGCATGACAAGTTAGTAGTTGCCGTTGATTGGAATCAAGATCCGCAATGTAGTGATCGCGAGTTTGTCAAAGTAGCAAATAAACTTTGGGATGGTGATATCGATCATACTACTGCGGCAGCTTATGAGGCCACACAAGTCCTGTCGCAGTTATTCAAGAAGGGCAATAACACTACTCGCTCCAAGGTTAAAGATGCTTTGAAAAATATTAGCAATGTTAAAAGCCATGTGTTTAACAATAAAGATATTAACTTTGACGAGAATGGCGATCGAGCAGACATTCAACAAAAGATCTTACTAACGCCTACTGCTAATGACAAAAAAACAGAATTCAAACCGATCGACAAAATTCAATGTTTGCTCTAGAATTCAGTCGGTAATCTAGCTATTAAAAAAGGTAGGGCAATTTATTAATTACCGCTACCTTTTTTGCTAACTTAACCTAATTTTGGGTGAGTTATGATTTTTTTGGTGGTCCAGCTGTGATCACCACTAACCGATCGGGTTGAATCAATTCCTTGGCAACTCGATCGACTTGTGCTTTGGTGACGGCTTTGATTTTCTTGGGAAACTCACTAATTTCATTGGGGTTCAACCCAAACACCGCGTTACCCAACGTCGCGCCAGCGATTTCATCAGGGGAGGCCAGCTCGACAGTATAGTTGCTGGCAATACTGCGTTTGGAGTTGTCAACTTCGGATTGAGTTACTCCCTTAGTCTGGAGATCTTTCAACAGCGCGATCGTGCTGCGGGTCGCTTTTTGGGCATCTTCTGGGGCAGTTTGCATCGAGATAATAAACGTCCCCTGCCGTTTGCCAGCAGCGAAGCTACTGTAGATCCCGTAGGTTAAGCCCTGTCGATCGCGAATTTCCGTCCCTAGACGGCTAGAGAGGGTATCGCCACCGAGGATTTGATTTAACACCAAAGCAGCATAGTAGCGCGGATCTTGGCGATCGATCGCCTTATTGCCCAGCAAGGTAATCGCTTGAGTTTTGCCAGGGAGAGACGGGTTCACCTGCACCTGTTTGGCGGGGAGTTGTGGCTCTGGATAGTTGAGCTTCACGGGCGTCGCCGTCGCCGACCATTTACCCAAATTTCGTTCGAGTAAGCTTTTGACCTCGGCGACTTTAAAATCACCAACAATCGCCAGAATCGTGTTGCTGGGCAGATAATGCTGACGATAAAAAGCTTGCAAATCCGCTGTGGCGAGTCCCGTGAGGGTTTCCTTGGTCGGGAAAATCGTAAACGGGTGATTCTTGGGATAAACAGTCTGCTGGAACTTCTTCCGCGCCACACTATTGGGGCTATCTAGCTCCAGTTTGAGACTAGTGAGCGCACGTTGACGGCTAAGTTCAAATTTCTGTTGGGGGAAATTGGCATTTTGAACGACATCGCTCAAGGTTTGCAATAGGATCGGTAAATCCTTGGATAGAGCGTTACCGCCGAGGCCGACACCTTCGCGACTCGCCGCAAATGCCAGCCCTGCGCCCCGACTTTCTAGTGTTTTGGCGATCGTCAGCGCAGTTTGAGTTTTGGTACCGCTCATCAGATTTGTCGCTGTCAGACTAGCTAACCCAGCTTTGGTGGGATTGTCATATTCGGAACCAGCCTGAATATTGCCACTCAATGTCACTGTCGGCGTACTCGCATCAGGCAGTAAAAAGACCCGCAACCCATTTTTGAGTTTGACCTCTTGGGGCAAGGATTGACTTGAGCTGGCAGTATCGGGGTCGAGTGCTGGTAGGTATTTCGCGAGTTCGCTGGGGTCTACAGGGGCACCTGGCGCGAAATTCTCGGCAGTTTTGCCGCCGCCTTCTGCGGGTGCAGCCGCTTTAGCAGTGATTTGGGTCGGCTCAAAAAAGCCGATTGTTTTGAGATTGGGTTGGAGATATTTTTTGGCAACCCGTTGCACGTCAGCGATCGTGACGCGTTCGACACCAGCCAAGTACTTATCGGTAAATTGATAATCGCCAGTGGTGGTTTGGTCGTTACCCAGTTGTCTGGCTTGACTATTGATATCGCGATTGCTCAGGAGATAGCCAGCTTTGAGCTGGGCTTTGGCACGAGCGATTTCACCTGCGGTAGCTCCTTTGGTTTGGAGCAGCTTAATCTCTTGATCGACAGCAGCTTCGAGTTTCGGCAGGGATTTGCCAACTTCGACGATCGCCGAAATCTCATACCAGCCACCAGCGGCCAGATTGGCCGCACCACCATCGAGACTAGTCGCAATGCCCGTTTCGACGATCGCTTGATACATCCGCGAGCTGCGTCCTTCGGTGAGGACGTAATTCATCACATCGATCGCGGGGACGTCAGGATGATTGGCTTCAGGTAGGGGATAGATCTCGATCGCGAGTTGGGTACTACCGGGCTGCTTGAGAGTCAGCCGCCGCTGGGGTTTGGCAGTTGCGGGCGTCACTGTCGGCTTGGCAATCTTTAGCTCGCGACGGGGGACTTTCCCTAATGTTTGGCGGACTTTGGTGATCAAACTCGCGGTGTCGAAGTCGCCGACGACGACTAAGGTCGCGTTATTGGGTGCGTAGAAAGAGTCATAATAAGACCGCACCTGCTCGACCGTAAATTTCTCAACGTCAGCCTTGGTACCGCCGACAGTCAAGCCGTAGGGCGTATTTGGAAAAGCCGCGCGTTTGACAGCTCGATCGAGTCGATAACTGGGGCTATTTTCATAGCCCTGCAACTCCGAAATAACCACCCGTTTTTCACCAGTGAGTTTCTCCGTATCGATGGTCGCATTCTGCATTCGATCGGCTTCTAAGGTCAACAAACTGGTGAGTTTATTCTTCTCTACCGTCCCGAAATAAGCCGTCTGATCGTAACTAGTAAAAGCATTGAAACTGCTACCTAAAGCTGCGAATAATCGCCCAAATTGAATCGGTCGATCTTTAGTCCCTTTAAATAACATGTGCTCCAATTGGTGAGCGATGCCATTGACACCAGGAGCTTCATCGCGCGAACCAATTTTGTACCAGACCTGAACGGTGACTACCGGTGCATTTCGCACTTCTTTCGACAATACTGTCAAGCCATTTTCGAGTACTGTCTTTTGGACATTTGTCGTCAAAGCAGCCAATTGTGGTGCTGGTAAAGTGGGAGATTTGCTGGGCTGGGGGAGAGGTTGTTTGGCCACTTGGGCGATTGCGGCTGACTCCGTCGTGACGGTCGTTGTTGGCTGGGTAGACATCGCTACTTGTGGTGATGCCAAGATCGCACTCAAACAGACCCCAAACAATAACAACCCAAATCGATACCGTCGCCAACTCACCCAAAAATCTCTAATTTTCAACATCTGTTCTGAATATCTATAATTGATGCACTAACTGACAATCGTAATCTAAGCAATAATTAACTAGCTAGTTTCGATCTAATTTCTTCGATCGATCGGCGACTTATGCCTAAGTCAGATTCACGCCCCCATCGATCGCCAAGGCTAACCCCATGACGACAAATATCCTGATTTGTTTCGAGATTACTATATTCCTTTTTATCCCCACGCTACTTTATCTATAGTAGATCGAAAATTGCCCTAACCTGACTCTGAAATAGAGTCAAGTTAGAGCAATCGGTTTAATCCGGATAACTGTTGAAGAAGGTTAGATTCTCGACTATCGCTAGTGCTGTAGATCGAACGCTGAAAGCCAATTATTCTTTAAGCAAGCAACGTAGTCCGATCTATTTGTAAACTAGAATTTACTTCACGCCAAGCTTTTCCGCAATTTTATCAAGTGCTTTGCGATTACCCATCAGCAGCGTCACATTTTTCTCCTCAAAAGTCCCGGTAAGTGTTGGCGGAGTCGGCGTAATCCCAAGTTTTTTCAAAATTTGCCCAACGATCTTCTTGTTAGTCAGGAGAATACTGTGATTTTTTGCAGATTGATCGGCTCCTTCTACGGCACCTGCTGGTGCGGCTGTCGCTTCAACTTTAGCTGCAATTGCTCTAAATGTGTCCTGATTTTGGAGGATCAAAAATAGGTTTTGCTGAAATATATCACCAGCAGGGGGTTGTTTTGGAGTAATTTCAAGCCCCAGATGAGCTGCAATTTTACGAGCCAATGCTCCATTTGCAATCAACAAAGCATTAGTTTTCTTGGCGACCGCAGTTTGATCTGCTGAGATAGCAATATTGCTAGATGGTGCAATCTGAGAATTCGATCCAACTGAAGCTTTGACAGCAGCGGAAGCACTATTTACACTAATCATTAGTGTGCTCAAACCCAGACACACAATTAATTTACGCATCGACATGAAATTTTTAACTCACACTATTATTTTTGATTAAGACAGGAATTCGCTGTGTATATTCAAACAAATTTGTACTGCCGCATTTAAGGTATCAATTCAAACAGATTGGTTCTGTAGTAATAATTACTTTTTGTTATTGAATTTTTAGCTAATTTCTATACCTATCGATCGACTATATTTAGATAAATATTTCTGTAACTAAAAATACTTTATTGCTATCTGTTTGCAATTTCATAGTAATCCCAAGCAAGCAGCTTAATGCCTGGTGGGAAGGGATGTAGCCCGACAATTTTACAGAATCGAGATTACCAACAGCAACTCTAACAGGCTCTCGATCGAACCTGCGGATGCGCTCTGGTCGAGCTGCTTGCCCCTGTCAATTGAGTCGGAAGTAGATCGAAAATCCCCCTAACTAGATTACGAGTTAGGGGGATTATTCAAAGCGGAGTCTTTTACATGGCGAGGTTCCCTCGCCATGTAAAAGACCCAATCAGTTAGCCACTAGCAACTGAATTTAACTATTGGGCTTCACATCTGGTAACAGACACTTGTCCGAGTCACAACCCGCAGGGCCGGATTCTTCCGATTTGTTGCCCAAGTCATAACGACTCAATGCCGTATGGAATTCGGCTGTCTGACGTCGTTGGATGACGCCAACCATCATCTCATCGAAAGTTGCCTTGTCGATCGGTTCAAACGGCAACCGTGGGAAAGTCTGGTGGTCGTCAAACCGCGCCAATAGCGCAGCCGAGATGTAACCCTCATCATCCCGAATCGCCTCATAAATCCGTTTACCTAGCTCATCTACTTCATGTTCGCGCAATTCGATCGTCGCACTGGTATTGTGCCGCACGTAATGCTGCTGGACGCCCATATAGAAATCCATTTGGGATAGCGCACTAAATTGACCGATATCGATCGAATCTGCGCCAGGAATATCCGCCCAAGACACCGCCACCGGAATCTCGATCAACCATTCCGTACAGCGCGGATCGTAGGCGTCGTCTAGCAGATTGCCATTTTCATCTTTGTCAGACTGAGATGGAATCACGCTATAACCATAGTCGATACAGGCGAGGGCTACGGGGTCATCCTTACGGAAAGTGATCCGGCGGATGAAACGTTGCGCTTTGGGGGCGTGCCAGCCTGGGGAGGCCCCGGTGAGCAGCGATTTGGTACCACTAGGTTGGACGGTGGTACACCGATTGGGGCGTTTGATCCCATGTCGATCGCAATATTCCCACACTGTCTGCTCGACGACTTCGCGCCAAGTATTTAGGTATTCATGCTCTTTTTGCTTGTAAGCAATCCCCGCCGCAGTTGCCGGACGTCCTGCCGTCCACCACTGCAACCATTCGGAGCCAAAGGCATGAACGAAGAAGTCAAATAAACCCGTAAATGACACGCCGACGATCGGATCTAGTTCCCGACTGTATTGATAGCGCGGTTCTTGGAATTTATGGTTGAGTAATGCAGCTACAGACAATGCACTAGCAGTAAAAGCATCTTTCTGTTCTTGATGGTTATTTGGATCGAGCTGATTCAAATGTATTTCAGAAAGATTACAATGGAAGTTAGTACCAATGATCTCTCCACAGTTATGAGCGACAAACCCATTAGCATCAAATCGAGCAGGGCCAGGAACCGTACAATCATAAACGGCTTCTTCCCCATCAGGCACGATCCCTGAGATAGTAGCAGTAAAACGTTCGCGATTGAGATTGCGTTTATAATTGGAAATCAATGTATCTAATCGCTCGGCTTTGAGTGGCTCTTGAAAACCAATTAAGCTTTGGAACGTAGACAAATTATCATTAGCAATTACCAGCTCATGTTGAGCTTGGCAGTAATATTCAGCCAATTCTCGATTAGAATCAGGCAACATTCTCATCCCAGCATCGCGACGATTTTGGTAGATAGTAGATGCAATTCCCAGTCGTAGTAACATCCGCTGGACAGCTTCTAATAACTCCAAGTTACTTTGAGCTAACCGAACGCTGATACCTTTCTGCTGTGTACCTTGAACACTACCATCGGCATCGAATAAACCACGCAAGAATCCACAGTAGAATTCGTAGCTAGCTGCTTCAACTTTAGGCGTAATTGTTTTGTGACCGTGGCAAATATCAAACTCTGCTGCCAATTTTCTCAATCCAGCAGAGCTAACCTCATAGTATTTATTATGTTCGTTATAAATACCTGTCATACTATCGGCACACACTACATTAGATTTAACTAAGTTGAGTGCATATTCTTGCATTTTTACTTGCGTATCGCCCCAGAAACGCAGTTTAGCTTGTGATGAATAGTTAGCCTCATAAGTTGAGAAGCAGCCATCTCCAACAAGGCTACCTAATAGCCAACCTGTCTCCGCCGTACCAGCACCATCCCAAGCGACAAGATTGCGATGATTGTGGATTAATACTCGATCTCCAGGCTCCAATGTGCCAGCTTCAACCCACTGAGTATATTGACTTTTTTGGGTTTGAGATGTAACTTTTAGGACTTGGTGATTGGCTGTCAAGCGAAGTTGATAGCCCTCTTTTGTCTGCATTTTTACCACTGGTTTTGTACCAGAATAGAAAAAGCCATCCTTGGTGGTACTAAACAATTCACCATTAATATAAGTTCCATGCTGCACGCCAATCAGCTCTTTAACTTGTTTGGCACCTGAATCGGTATGCACCCAGGTATCGGCTGTGACGCAAGGATTCAGACCAAATCTAGATAATCGATGCTCGATTTCTTTCGCGTCTAGATTAGAATGATGATTTTCCAACCATTCTTTAGCTTTTCCTTCGGCATAAACTTTTAGGAAATCAGCTTTTAATTCTGGCGTTGTTAAGAGATCGGCATTCGAGCGAGCAACAGCTTCACCAGCCCATTGAATCGCACCTTCACCTGAATAATATTGCTTTTGAACTGCTGCAACACACTCTTCTAAAGTAGGTTTGTGATGGAATACTCTGGTATGATTTGCCATTCGTAAAGAATCGCGTTCTGGGTCGATTCTCCAGTTACCACTTTCGTCTTGTTGCCAGAGATTATCCTTCGCAGTAGCACCCAATTTATCGTTAGCATTAAATTGTCGCATACCGGCACTACGACGTATGTTGCCTGCGACAATCGTGACCGCAGCTTCATCAATTAAAAGACAACATTCAACCGAATTTAATTGTCTGCCGATCGCCTTATTTAAGATTCCCGCACACCGACCGTATAATTCTGGCAGCCTCACCGGATTTGCCATACCACCAAAGCCTTTGAGCTGTTCGCCAGCAGGGCGAATGTTGCTCAGATCGATCGAGACATTCACCTCACCATTAAAGCGATCGTCACTCGATAATTCTAGTAAGATTTTGTAGGAATTAACCCAACCTTGCCGACTATCGCCGACTTGAATTGTGGCTTTATTATCAGAAATTTCAACGGTACTTAATTCCTGACGACTGGCGATCGGCACGCCACCAATTTCGCTAGTAATTGCGATACTGAGTTTGTTTTTAACAACAGGTAATTTGCCAATCAGATCGGGTTCTAAAATTGCGCCCGTCCCGCAACCCATCATTGCCAAATCCATCATCAGGGCAAATGCCGCCCAGTCGCAGACATTGGTACTCGTGCAATTGTAGGCACCCGAAAAATTTTGGGGTTGCTCCAACCATTCGCTACCACCAACCCACAACCACCGTCCTGACGGCATTGCCTTGACCTGACGCTGCATTCGATCGATAATATCGGCTTCTGCGTCGGTTAATTTACCCAACTTGACCAAGCCTGCGAGGGTGCGGGTACAGACTTGTTGCCATGTCTCACGTCCGGTAGCAGTGAAGCGACTGTAAGTTCTAAAGAAGACAGGATTTGCCGTAGGTGCTGTAGCGGGAAAATCTAATTGCGGAGTCGTTCCGGTCGGGTTCCCCGACCATGGAAACGACCCAAGCGGTTGCGTTTGGGACGAAAGCTCCGCGCTCGTCGATCCAGATTCGTGACGAACTCGGTCAAGTTCTCTAACCATGAGTGAGCTATGCTAATTTCTGAACAGAATTAGTAATATAAGCCATCGACACAAGATAAATCAATCTTGTCAAAATCCTGTATTTACGCTACTTCCAGCGATCGAATCCCGCTCTAATGGCGGAACTCCGAGTTAAATAAAGTTTGCAAACTTTTTCACTACTTATTTACTACTAATTGACTAAGGCGGCGATGATCTAATGGATATCGATCGAGAATTTCGGCCAGAGCTAAATTGTTTACAATTTAAATTTGTACTAATCAGATAGACAAATCCCATCGTGAACGACAGTCTACCACCCTGGCGATCGCCGATCGCCCGCGCGCTCCATCGCAATCGCAGCTTGCCCTATGCGCGTTATGTCCAACTAGCGACAGTAGATCGCGATTTGCGTCCGCACAATCGGACGATGGTATTTCGAGGCTGGCGCGAACCGGCTAGCCAGATGCAATTTGTCACCGATAGTCGATCGTCGAAAGCCCTAAATTTATTAGCAGGTGCCTCTCCCTGGGCGGAAGTCTGTTGGTACTTCCCTACCACTCGTGAACAGTTTCGCTTGAGTGGCACGCTCCAACTAGTCACAGCAGAATGTGCAGACACTAGCAACTGTAAGGCTCGTCAGCAGGCGTGGCAACAGATGTCCGATGCCGGGCGCATTCAGTTCGATTGGGGCACCCCTGGAGCAGATCGCAGCGCACCAGAGACATTTAATCCACCTCAACCGGACTCACAGCAGCCATCAGCGAATTTTTGCTTGCTGCTGCTCGAAGCCATCACAGTCGTGCAGCTAGAACTACGTGGCGATCCCCAGAATTGTTACTCGTATGAATTGGTCAATGGTGAATGGCAAATGCGATCGATTAACCCTTAACCCCTAAAATTCAGACCCTATTCCCTATCCCCTAGTGGGCTACAATGATGGCAGCTTATCGGCTGTTTCGTCAGTAAGCACACAGAACTTCGGAGCTTAAATCCGTATAATAATCATCTGCAAATTGATCGCTTGGTAGCGATTCTGAGTTTTTTTAATTATTACAAATTTAACTGGTTTTTCTTGCGTCAACATTAGGTTAATAATTCATGACTCTTGCCTTAGAACAGATCGACCGGATTGTTGAAAACAAACACCACAATCCCTTTGAAATTTTAGGTCCTCATCAAATCAAGGAAAACGGGAAAACTGTTTGGGTCGTGCGTAGCTATATGCCCAACGCCGAGTCCGTCTCGGTGATGATTCCCGATGCGCGACAGGAGTATTCGATGCACTCAGAGCATCATCCGCACTTTTTCAGTTGCACGATCGATCTACCAGAATTGAGCAACTATCAGCTCAAGATTACCGAAGGGGGTCACGAACGGGTCATCTACGATCCTTATGCGTTTACTTCGCCATTATTAAGTGACTTTGATATTCACTTATTTGCCGAAGGAAATCACCACCGGATTTATGAAAAACTCGGTGCACATCCACTCGAAATCGAAGGGATTAAGGGTGTCTACTTTGCAGTTTGGGCACCGAATGCGCGCAACGTTTCGGTAATTGGTGATTTCAATCACTGGGATGGGCGCAAGCACCAGATGGCCAGACGGGCGAATGGGATTTGGGAATTATTTATCCCCGAACTCCGAGTCGGTACGTCTTACAAGTACGAAATCAAAAATCAAGACGGTCATCCTTATGAAAAGACCGACCCGTATGGATTTTATCAAGAACCCCGCCCCAAAACTGCCTCGATCGTCGCCGATCTGAGCATTCACCAGTGGCAAGATCAGGAGTGGATCGAGCAGCGTCGTCATCAAGATCTCCTCCGCCAGCCGATCTCGGTCTATGAGTGTCATTTGGGTTCCTGGTTACATGCCGCAGCCGGCGAACCAGCACAATTACCCGACGGGACGACTTCACCAGCGGTGATTGTCTCTGACTACAATCCAGGGGCACGGTTTCTGACCTATCGTGAATTAGCCGATAAATTAATTCCCTACGTCCAAAATTTAGGCTTTACTCATATCGAATTGTTACCCGTCTCCGAGCATCCTTTTGACGGCTCGTGGGGTTATCAGGTTACGGGTTACTACGCGCCGACCTCAAGGCATGGTTCGCCCGAAGATTTCATGTATTTTGTCGATCGCTGTCACCAAGCTAATATTGGTGTGTTGGTAGATTGGGTACCGGGACATTTCCCCAAGGATGGGCATGGTTTGCCGTTCTTCGATGGTACTCACTTGTACGAACATGCCGACCCGCGCAAAGGCGAGCATAAAGAGTGGGGGACACTGATCTTTAATTACGGGCGCAATGAGGTCAGAAATTTCCTCTATGCCAATGCCCTATTCTGGTTCGATAAATATCACATCGATGGGATTCGGGTCGATGCTGTCAGCTCGATGCTGTATCTCGATTATTGTCGGGAGCCAGGGGAATGGGTGACTAATCAATATGGCGGAAGGGAAAATATCGAAGCCGCTGACTTCTTGCGCCAAACCAATCATCTCATCTTTAGCTACTTCCCAGGTGCATTATCGATCGCCGAAGAATCCACCTCATGGCCGATGGTATCCGCGCCTACTTACTTAGGCGGCTTAGGTTTCAACCTCAAATGGAACATGGGTTGGATGCACGACATGCTCGATTATTTTGAGATGGATCCTTGGTTCCGCCAGTTTCACCAAAATAATCTGACCTTTAGCATGTGGTACAACCACAGCGAGAACTTTATGCTCGCCCTATCTCACGATGAAGTCGTTCACGGTAAGAGCAATATCATTGGCAAAATGCCAGGTGACGAATGGCAGAAACTTGCAAATATGCGCTGTCTCTATGCCTATATGTTCACTCATCCCGGCAAGAAAACCCTGTTTATGGGCATGGAGTTCGCTCAGTGGAGCGAGTGGAATGTCTGGTCGGATTTGGAGTGGCACTTGTTGCAATTCCCACCCCACCAGCAGATGAGTCAATTTTTGACGGATCTCAACTATGTCTACCGTCACGAACCTGCGCTCTATAGTCAAGACTTTGAAGAAGCTGGGTTTGAATGGATCGACTGTACCGATAGTCGCCATAGTGTGGTGTCCTTTATTCGCCGCGATAAACATACCGATGATTGTGTAATTGTCGTTTGTAATTTCACACCACAGCCGCATTCACACTATCGGATTGGTGTGCCAGAGCACGGTTTTTATCACGAGCTATTTAACAGCGATGCGCGTAAGTACGGGGGTAGCAATATGGGCAACCTCGGCGGTAAATGGGCGGATGAATGGTCGATCCACAATCGTAAATTCTCGCTAGATATCTGTATTCCCCCGCTGGGTGTCTCGATCTTCAAAATTGATCGCGAACGTACTGCCGCAGCCTATGAGTGGCGCGATCACAAAGAGAGCGAAGGTACATAGGATCGAGATCAATGGTAGGGGTAATTCATGAAGCGGCGCACTACGCGCGGGAGGTTTCCGCCCGCGCGTAGTGCGACAAGACAGCGATTCGCGCTCCGGCTGCGACACGTCGAGCTTCGTATCTGGCTGTGCCTCCGGCAGGCTACGCCAACGCCAACGTCAACTTCGACAGCGGGCGTTTCAGTCAAGACATAGCATGATATTCAGACATTATTGATGTGATCAATATTGATGCTACCCTACCTGATAGATTTGGTTCGATCGATAGCCTCGGCTCTATCTAAATTAGTGCCGATTTGATTCAAATTACCAAATTTTTGCCATTTTCAAAACAAATCCAGGTAACTCTGGATCGCCTATGACCAATTCGGGCTGTTCCAAAACTTCAGCAGATCGATCTGGACGGTAAATGTAAACTTGGCGATTTTTACGGTCGATTAGCCAACCCAAAGATGCACCGTTGTCGATGTATTCCTGCATTTTGGTTTGGAGGGAGATGAGTGTATCGGTAGCAGATCTCAATTCAATCGCAAAATCTGGACAAATTGGCGCAAAAGCAGCCTGTTCTGGGGCTGTTAGGGCATTCCAACTTGCTAGTTTAATCCAGGAGGCATCAGGGGATCGGGTAGCTCCGTTGGGAAGGGTAAAACCGGCACTGGAGTCGAAGCCAATCCCCGTCCCGTTCTGCTCTGTCCAGACCCCAAGCTGTACAGCAATATTAAAATTGCGGTTGCCTGTATCTGAAAAAGCAGGTGGCATAATAATCACTTTTCCTTGGGCAGTACGCTCGATCCGTAGCTCTTGATTGGCTTGGCAAAATTCATAGAATTGCGTCTGCGTCATTTTGACGATCGCCGGAAAGTTGACCGTCAGGGGTGTCCGATCGGTTTGGATGAATAGCGTTGTCATGTCGAGTACACGCTCCACTTGATGTCAGACTGACAGATATTCTTTAATTGTATTTAGTTCTGGGCGATTCGCAAAAACGGATGCCGGCACTATTTCGCGTCCTGAATCAACCTGTCTCAACACGTTGAGGCGGAATAATTACCACCGAATCTGGATCGGAGCTTCTAAATCGTTGGCGTAGCCTCTCTTTAGAGAATCGGCAATCCGCTTAATAAACCCCGCCATCGGCACAGCTAGCAGCAGTCCGAGCAGTCCCGCCACTTGAGATCCCGTCAGCACGGAGATGAAGACAACGGCTGGATTGAGTCCAGTCATGCCACTCATTAACCGAGGGGCGACCGCATTGTCAATAATTTGACCGACAACGATCGCGACTAGCAAAACTTTTAGTCCCAGCCAAATGTTTTGCAGAGCCAGTAGTGAGCTAATCACAATCACAGTCAGGGTACCACCAAAGGGAATCAGACTGGCAAATCCGATCGTCAATCCAAATAACAACCCAAACGGAATTTGGAGTAGTAGAAAAACAGTCATGAGTGAAACGCCTTGAATTGTCGAGACGATCGCTTGACCCGCAAAATAACTCTGAAAACTTTGCTTGAGCGAGTCTTGAATTCGATCGTTCCAAGGGGCAGGTAGCCAACTCCATAAGCCTTTCCACAATGATTTGCCACTAAACACTAATAAAATAGTGAGCACCAGAATTAGTAGCAAATTTAAGGCACTATTAATCGTATCCAATGCTAGAAAGATCGCTTTGCGTGATGCTAATTGAATGGTTTGAGTGACTCGATCGCTCAATCCTGTTGTTAAATTAGTCACCTCGATCGGAATATCTTGGAAAATGGGGAGTGTACTGAGATTGGCAACTTGCTGCTGTGCGGCGGCGAGCCAAGCTGGCAGACGGTTGACAAATTCTTCTAACTGTCGAAACACGATCGGTAGTAGCCCGAAACCGATCGCACCCACTAAGACAATTGCGATAACTAGAACTAACCCAATTGCCCAACCTCTTGGCAGTCCTTGTCTTTCCAAGAAGGCGATCGGATAGTCTAGTAAGAACGTCACCAAACAAGCGGCAATGACGATGCTAGAAATCGGTTGTAAGGAATGATAAAGTAGCAAAATTAGCCACCCGTTCAGAAAAACTAACGGAAACGTTAAGCTAAATTTGAGCCATTGAGGTAGTTTTTGGTAGGAGAGCATTGATTTTACCTAATCAAATCGACCATCCGCGATCGCACAAGAGATTTACTTATCCCCGATCGAATAATCGATCTTCAGAATTATGCTTCATTCCACAAGCGTTCTAATTGGGATTGCCACGCCATCATCATTTCCTTGCGGATATCTTCTGTTGCACCCAGATCGCCCATCACACCTTCGGCATAGAACCGGTTGAGCGTTTGCATCGTTTGCTCCATTGTATCGCCGCGTTGCTTGGCAATATTGACGATCGCTTTGACTTGTTTGGTCGCAAAAGCTTGGAACGCCCGATCGATCCCGACGCGTTTGAGGTCGATCGATCTGTCGATTGCGGTGGTCAAATCTTCAGACGTCAGTCCCGCCATACTATGCTGCCAGACTCCCCATAGTACCCCCTGATTCATGGCATACCGCGTCTCTAAGGTGGCATCGAAGTTTGCCGACAGGAATTCCTCCACAAAGGTCATCGCATCGGCTGCGGGTGCAATCGGTACCAACATCCGCACCCAAGATTGTTGAGCTGACAGAATAATTAGCAGGCGATAATCGGGTGTTTCGACTTGATATGAATCTTCATCGACAACCTTAATCGTCGTTCCAAAGCGGTTATTCAACAACGATCGCATCT
>NZ_JANNDR010000462.1:0-11814 GCF_031378165.1 Chamaesiphon sp. OTE_75_metabat_556 | reverse complement strand
CGATTATTGGTACTGAAAGACACGAATCGAGACGAGTGGATAGACAGCTGAGAGGGCGATCCGGACGACAAGGTGATCCGGGATCTTCCCAATTCTTTGTTTCTTTTGAAGATCAACTAATGCGATTGTTCAACTCCGATCGAATGATTTCCATCATGGATAAATTAGGACACAAGGAAGGCGAAGTGATGCAACATTCAATGGTTACCAAATCTATTGAAAACGCCCAGAAGAAAGTGGAAGAAAATAACTTTGGGATGCGAAAAAGACTTCTCGAGTATGATGATGTGATGAACATCCAAAGAGAAGCTATATACAAAAAAAGAGATCATGCTTTGTCGGGAGAGAGATTAACGGTGGATTTGGATTATATGTTTCTATAGATGGCACAAGATATTCGGGTGATCGTGGTCAAGTTAGCCGACCGGCTACACAATATGCGTACCCTCGATCATTTACGCACCGAACGACAGCAAGCTATTTCCCAAGAAACTCGTGATATTTTTGCACCATTGGCCGACAGGTTGGGATTAGGTCGGATCAAATGGGAACTTGAAGATCTCTCATTCAAATATATCGAAGCTGAAGATTATCGCCGCATTCAAGATCTCGTCGCGGAGAAGCGCACCGCCAGAGAGTCAAGGATTGCCAATGTCACGGAGATGATCCGCCACAGACTCGATCGAGCCAATATCAAATATGTCGATATCAGTGGTAGACCGAAACATCTCTACAGTATCTACCAAAAGATGCGGTATCAAAAGAAGGAATTTAGCGAGATTTACGATCTGACGGCAATTAGAATTATTGTCGAATCAAATCATGAGTGTTATCTCGCTCTAGCCGAAATTCATGATGCTTTTAAGCCGATTCCAGGCAGATTTAAAGATTATATTGGCTTACCAAAAAACAACCGCTATCAATCCTTACATACTACCGTAGTCGGCTTTACTGGCACCCCATTAGAAGTCCAGATTCGGACGTTAGAAATGCATAATGTCGCTGAATATGGGATTGCCGCTCATTGGCGATACAAAGAAGCTGCTAAGTCCGATAAGTCCGATAAGTCGGCAGCAGAACCATCTGAAACTACGGGCAAATCCACAACGCCTAGACGGACGGAAGTAGATGAGAAATTTGCCTGGTTGCGCCAACTCTTGGAATGGCAAAATGATGTCAAAGACGCGATCGAATTTGACGATCATCTCAAAGATCATTTACTCGAACGCGATGTCTATGTCTTCACCCCCAAAGGCGAAGTCGTCTCCTTGCGTCAAGGCTCGACACCCGTAGATTTTGCCTACCGGATTCATACCGAAGTCGGCAATCACTGTGCGGGCGCGAAAGTCAACGATCGAATCGTGCCGCTATCGCGAACGCTCAGCAATGGCGATATTGTCGAGATCGTGACGACAAAAAATAGCCGCCCCAGTCTCGACTGGCTGAATTTTGTCGTCAGTCCGGGCGCGCGCAACCGGATTACCCAATGGTATAAGCGATCGCATCGCGATGAAAATGTCGCCAGAGGGCGAGAATTATTGGAGCGGGAGCTGGGCAAAAATGGCCTCGAAGCCCTACTCAAGTCCGAACCGATGCTCTCAGTCGCTCAACGCTGTAATTACGTCACTGTCGAAGATTTACTCGCTGGCTTGGGTTATGGGGAGATCACCCAGAAGATGGTCGTCAATCGCCTGCGGGAGATGATCAAAGATCGGGAAGCTCCTACTGTCGAGTTACCGCCCACCACCGCACCCAAACAAAATTCACCTTCAAATAGCGACTTCCCCATTTTGGGGATTGAGGGGTTATTGCATCACCTGGCGGGTTGTTGTAGTCCGATTCCGGGCGAACCAATCATTGGCATCGTCACCCGCAATAGTGGCATTTCGATTCACCGCCAAGGGTGCGTCAATGTCGAACAGATGGATGGCAATCGCTTACTCCCAGTCAGTTGGAATACCCAACTTACCAAAGAGAAGGCGCGGACTTACCCAGTCAGCGTCCAATTGGAAGTACTCGATCGGGTGGGAGTGCTCAAGGATATCTTGTCCCGATTGACCGATAATAAAATTAACGTCCGATCAGCCAACGTCATCACCCATTATGCCAAGCCAGCCATCATCGATCTATCGATCGAAGTCAGCGACAAAGCCCAGCTCGAACGCTGTCTGAACCAAATCAAGCAAATGAGCGACGTGCTGAATATTCGACGGTTGACCCAAGCTGAAAACTAATCTATTTACTCTCCCTGGCGGAGATCGCAACGTGTCGCCAGTAGGAAAATTTACTTTATTTAACGAGGCAATCCTAAATGATTTTTGATGAATCTATGCAAAACGCGATCGCGGGCGGACTGGCTATTCTAATTGGGATCGGCGCGATGTTGATGATGTTTAGTAATGTGTGGACTACTAAAAAATAGTGAGCGTCAAGGTTTTGCTGCGGTCGCAAGATCCACAGACTAACAAAATTGTAGAAATTTGTAGCTTGGCGGTACTGCAACGCAAAGCTCGCGGCTGTGAGATCGTCTGATGGCAAGCTTGCCTCGGTCGTCTAGCGATTGTGTTCGCGATCGCTAATTGCCAAGTTGTGCGAGTGGTTGCGATTGCTGCGATCCGGATCTGGTGTCAGGACGGAAGCTGATTCTGGACGTGGCGAAATCGTCCCGATCGCTTCGAGATCGCGGAGAATGTAATTTAATTGATTGGCGATCGAGCCGATCGAAATTTGGGATTCATTATTCGGCTGACGACTAGCCTGCAAAAAGTGCAACCGCATCTGCCAAGTGGAATGGTTGGGATGTTTGTGAAGATACTCTAAAACAGCTTGACGACTAATCATGTTTACTACTTAAACTGTGCAATTATCACCATTGTCTCGCGATCGTCAATGATTGTGTAGCTATCTTAACATTTTCGTCGGTATTCTAATAATTAGTCTAATAATTGAGGCGATAGCCAACTTTCCGGACTGTCTCGATTGGATCTGGATGTCCGAGTTTTTTGCGAAGAGTGAGGACGTGAGTATCGACCGTCCGAGGATTGTCGATATCGATATCCCATGCGCGTTTGAGCAGTTCACTCCGATGGACGGGTCGGCCATTTGCTTGGGCTAAGACATACAGGAGACTGAACTCTTGCGGACTCAGATCGATTCTCAGATCTGGCGGTTGGGCTGAAGCCCCTAACCGATCTGATCGATCGCCACCAGTGAGATTTCGAGATAGATTGCGGACATAAACACATCGGCGCACCAGATCGATGCGTAAATGCCCATAAGTGAGGTCGGTCGGGATGGTCACTGCCAAGCGACTGCGGCGGAGCAGAGCACCCACTCGTGCCAAAAATTCGGGCATCCCAAATGGTTTTTTGAGGTAGTCATCCACCCCCACCTGGAGCGCACTGACTAAATCGCGCTCTTGAATGCGCGCCGATAGCATCAAGATCAGCGAGTTGCCCTGGGGAAATAACCACTCACAAAATTCAATGCCCGCACCGTCTGGTAAATCGGAATCGACAATCGCCAAGGTGGGCAATTCCTGTTGGCACCGTTGGTAAGCTTGAGCTAATGTTGAGGATTGTTGCACCTGATAGCCCGCTTGCTGAAGATGCCAAGCTAGAAGCGACCGTAAGTTTTGATTGCCTTCAATCACATGAATCTGCACGCTGTTCTCGATCCAATTGGTTGACTTTTACTCGATAGCAACTACAACATCCTTGCTACAACTATTTTTACTCCTAGCATAGAGTCAGTAACACCATTAAACCCGATCGCCTCACTAAAACTACCGCGATCGCGGCAATATTTTCAACAGTATTTGCCAGGATGGGAACGAACCAGCGAGATCTCTCGACATCAATGATATACCGAGGGATGACAAGCTGCGAAGTCATGGCTGCGATCCCCGTCATCAGTCAGCGGGTATTTTCCGCACTGCAATTGTTAACAATCTAGACTAAAGTAGATATATGCCCAGTCGAGCAATTTTGATATATCCTATTTAATATGTAGAGGGATTTGGCCATGCTGCAAACTATAGAAACGATCGGGCACTACCAAAAAATTACTGATGCCTTAGTCGAAATGTGGCATCGCGGCTACCGCTACGATGACTTGCGTTTATATCTGGATGGATATTTGGCCGCATTGAGGAGCACTAATGCGCTAGAGGCTTATCACATCAACCGGATTGAAGAAGAAGCGATGCGTTATGTCTACGATCCTTCCAACTTTGAACGTGTCGAACCCCAGCGAGAACCGGATTATTACTAATAGTCTGCAACTATTGAATATTACAAAGGCAGCGATCGATTAATATCACTATTAATGATCGCTGCCTTTGCATTAGGTGACCATCAGACGATCTAGCTCGCTAAAGCAACTTCCACAAGTTGCTGGAGTTCGCCTTTTTGGTAGAGTTCGGTCATCACGTCCGAGCCACCTACGAATTCACCATTGATATAGACTTGGGGAATCGTCGGCCAATTAGAATATTCCTTGATCCCTTGGCGAATATCTTGGTCTGCTAGCACATCCAATGTTTCGTAAGGTACTGCGAGAATATTTAGAATCTGAACCACTTGGTTGGAAAATCCACACTGGGGCTGTAATCTATCCCCCTTCATGAACACCATAATTTTGTTGTCTGCGAGCAATTTATCGATCTTTGCAGTTACGGGAGTAGTCATAGTGGCAGTACACGAATAAGGGAATAAATTGAAAGATGGTAGCGAGTTGAAGTCCGCAATAAGATTGCCACCACGATGGTCGGCAATCTTATTGCTCGGCTTGCCAGGTTTCGGGAGTATAAGTCTTGAGAGCAAGGGCATGAATTGCGCCGCTCGCCATCGCTGCCTGCACGGTACCATAGACCAGTTGGTGTTGTTGGATCAAGGACTTGCCGGCAAACTGGGCAGAAACTACTACTGCTTGATAATGATCGCCGCCGCCAGTGAGATCGGAAATTTGGACGATCGCATCGGGAATACCCGCTTCGATGCTGGCTTTGACTTGACTGGGGGTAATCGCGCTCATGCTGAGTTAGCTGTTAGGGACGAGAGATAAGGTTGATGGATCGGGACGCCAACGGCGATCTCGACATTAGGAATTGAGGAGATCCGCAAGCTTCACCCACCGAAACTGGCGATCGCCGCCGAGTTCGATGATGACTTTGACTCGCGGTTCGATCGTCGGGAGTTCGTTTAAATAAGCTAATTCCTGATTGGATAAGACTTGTCCTTCAATTACCCATAATACTAACCCTTTGGACGTGGGTAATAGATGCGCTAGATGAGTATCCAGCATTGGTGGGATATAGTAAGTGCGAATATCCTTTTTGCCAACATGTGCCGGACGGACACCGTGGACACCAGTCAGGTAGGTACCGACATCACCCAATCCTCGTGCGGAGATGTGCATACTTTCATAGCCAGTCGCTCGGAGTCGGCGTTGATATCGACCCTCATAACCACCTTCTAGAGGGGCGTACACGCCTAAGGCTCCAGCCTGTTCTAGATCGCGGATAAATGGTTTACCAGTCGTAAGTAATGGCATCTCGACATCCTAGTTAACAGTGATTCGGGCAGTGGCAATCGGTTTGTTTGATAGTTACCAAAATCTCGATCGCTACAGAGCATATTGCAGATTCGTTGGCGTAGCCTTTCCCGTAAAGAATCGCTCGCACCTCCTCTAAATTATGCCACGAGTCGGGAGCATCAAACTAGGCTTACTTGAGGATATTAATCCCATCGTAAACTAGGGAAATCAGTTCACCCCGATCGTTAAAGTCGATCGCCGATGGTTTTGGCGTAATAATGGTGATATTTTCAAATGCCCAGCAGCAGCCGCAGGAACGGGCTAATTCGACTAAAAGTTGGACTTGGGGGATATCGATGCCAATTTGGTGAAAATAATCAAAATAGCTTAAATAAGCAATCCGATAATCTTGCATTGCTGTCGGTAGCAATGCGGGGTTGAATTGAGGATAGCTCTTTTGAATTTCGGCAATTGAAACCTGATTGAGAAAATCGCCGAGTAGATCGTACGCCATCATTTGCTGCTCGCCGACAATTTGGGCGCGGGGATTGGCATATGCCTTGACCACATCAATAAAATCTGGCTCGATTTGCCGATCAATTTCCCAATCGCAGCCATCACAGATTTGGTGAAGGATCTTTTTGCCGACATCGACTAAGTCTGGCCGATCGATCAAAATTTTCATCGCAGTGAGCGGATTTTCCGTCCACAAAATTCGCGATCGATCCAGCCCAGCATATAAATAACAAGCATTAATCGCGTTCTCTGCCCGCTCGCGATCGGTCGTCCGATCGCTCAAAATCTCCTGCCACTTAGAGCGGATTTGGGGGATAAAATCTACTTCTAACTTGACTAACTTCCGGCGTTCCATTAAAGCTTTTGTTAAGTATTGAGCTAAAGGTTCATTTTTCGCCGATCTACCTGGCATATCAATAGCTAATGGCATCTTAGATCTCGGTTGAAGTTTAGTAAATTTTTATATACTTAAATATTAGGTTAAATCTGGCAACCAGATCCCCCGATCTGGGAAATTAACCGCTGCGGTTGCCTCGATCGCCAATTGATGAAAACCCATAACGCCGACCGCTCTCCTCGCTACTGAGGTAGCTATTTAGTATTTAGCAGTAGTCAGGCTAGTATTTGGATTTTAGCTAGAAATTCAGTCGATCCGCATGGTCAATTTGGCGGATTATAGCTAGTAAATCTCACACTGAGGCGACAATCTTGAATTGCTCCAAACAGCTACTTCGGCGTCAATTTCTCCACCAAAGGCGATCGCTCGCGATCGATCTGTGGCAGAGCCAGAGCGAGCTGTTAGGCGATCGACTAATTGAGTGCCCTCAATTCATCGCCGCACAGACGATTCTCGCCTATCAAAGCTGTCGCCAAGAGCCAAGTCTCGATTATTTATTCACCCACACCGATAAACAGTGGGGTTTACCGCGCTGTGTCGAGGGAGAGCTAATGTGGCACCGCTGGCAGACCTCAGCAGGATTAGTTGCTGGTCGTTATGGTATTCGCGAACCCGATCCAAAAGCACCCTCACTAATACCAGGCGATATCGATCTGATGTTGGTTCCCGCTGTGGCGATCGATCGGGATGGTTATCGGCTGGGTTATGGCGGTGGCTACTACGATCGATTGCGGGCCGATCCACTCTGGCGCAAGATTCCGACGATCGGGATCGTTTTTGATTTTGCCTATGTCGATCGACTCCCGATCGAGCCGTGGGATTTGCCGCTCGATGCAGTTTGTACGGAATTAGGCGTTACCACAAGTAGGGGTAACGCTCCTACTTTTTAGCTGCTTGTTCTTTACGTTCGCTATGGCGATCGGTAAGATAGTCCACCTCATCGCGCAATAGTAGCGTGAATTTGTAGAGTTCTTCCATTACATCGATGACTCGATCGCGATAAGCCGAGTCTTGCATCGTGCCGTCTTCATCAAACTCTTGGTAAGCCTTGGCAACAGACGACTGATTGGGAATGGTAAACATCCGCATCCACCGCCCTAATAGCCGCATCGTATTAACTGCATTAAACGACTGCGAACCTCCGCTGACTTGCATCACGGCTAATGTTCGCCCTTGAGTCGGTCGGACTGAGCCAATACTCAGTGGAATCCAATCGATCTGATTTTTGAGAATCCCCGTAATTTGCCCGTGCATCTCTGGACTAGACCAGACTTGCCCTTCCGACCACAGGCTCAATTCTCGCAATTCTTGGACTTTGGGATGGGTATCGGGTACGCTGCCTTGGAGCGGCAACTCGCGGGGATCGAAAAATTTGACCTCCGCGCCAAATCCTTCAATAATCCGCGCGGCTTCTTCGGCGAGTAACCGACTGTAGGATCGATCGCGCAATGAGCCATACAAGAATAATATTCTAGGCGGATGATTAGATTGGGTCATAGATGTAGGGATACTCATTGCTTAGAAAATTGTTTTGTCCAGGCTTGCGCTGCTATTTGAACGGCATCCCAAGGGCTACCCAACGGCGGGGTATAGCTCAAGTCGAGATCGTTTAAGTCATTCACAGTCATATCATTAAACAACGCTGTAGCAAAGATATCGATGCGTTTAGCTACTTCCCCTTGATAGTGTCCAGCGATTTGCGCGCCCAGCAATCGACCGGAGGAGCGATCGCCCGTTACTCGAATTCGGAGTGAGTGTGCGCCTGGATAATAGGCTTTATGATGCCATACATCGGTTTCTACAGTCAGCGGTTGTAATCCGGCGGCAATCGCCTCATCGTCCCGCAATCCCGTTCGCGCTGCTGCAATTTCAAAGATTTTAACTACTTGGGTGCCTAATGAACCTTGAAACTTTCGTTTACTACCGATCGCATTTTCGCCAGCTACCCGCCCCTGTTTGTGAGCGGTTGTACCCAGTGGTAAATACATATTCTGTCCGAGCAGGCGATGATAGGTTTCAACACAATCACCCGCCGCATAAATATCGGAAACGTTAGTTTTCATCCGACGATTAACTTGAATGGCTCCGTTAATTCCTAATTTGATACCTGCGGTTTGGGCTAGTTGGGTAGCCGGATTGACTCCCACTGCAACGATAACCAGATCCGTTACTCGCTCGAATCCTTTGGCATCAGCAACTAATAAGCGTTCTCCTTGCGACTCGATTCGCTCGACATTAACGCTTGTTACGACTTCAACACCATGTTTTTCCAACTCATTGGCGACTAACTGACTCAGACTGGGATCGATCGTTTTTAAGATCGAGTCGGAGCGTTGAATCAATGTAACAGACAAGCCTCTAAGCGTGAGCGCATCCGCCATTTCTAGACCGATGTAGCCCGCTCCGATGATAACGGCATGTTTTGGAGACTTTTCAGTCAGATGTTTGTGGACGGCAAAACTATCTGCCATCCAGCGCAGCGGGTAAACTCCTGGTAAATCTAGTCCTTGAATCGGGGGTTTGATAGAGGTGCCACCTGTGCCAACGATTAACTTGTCATAAGTCAGGATTTTTGTCGATCCATCCGGCGTTTTGACAGTGACCGTCTTTTGGGCGGGATCGATCGATTCTGCCCAGTGATTCATCAATAAATTAATGCCCAGACTAGTAATGTCTTCAGCCTTCCGATGCGCTAGATTGTGCCAATCAGTGACTTCTCCACTCAGATAAAAGGGCAATCCACAGATGCTGTAGTTGGGAAAACTATCAGCAAGGACGATCGTTATCTCCACCGCCGCATCTAATTCCCGCATTCTCAATGCAGCACTAATGCCTGCATCGCTACCACCGATAATCAGCATCCAAGTCATGACACTTTGTCTCCAGCTAGCGATCGGAGCAAGATTTTTTGAGTTGTCTCCAACTCAGCCTCTGGATTGGCAGCAAGGATGGTCTGGACAGCAGCATTATAAGCAGAACCTATGGAAATTAGATAAGCAGCTAACATCGTCCCTGTGCGATGTCTACCTCCAGTACAATGAACGGCAACCCCCCGCCTCAGTGTATTTTGCTCGTCAACAAACGCTTGAAATTCCAGCACCTGTTCTCGACTTGGAGCCATGCCCCCTCTAACTGGTAGCCATAGATGGGGCATTGCCACCGCTTGGTACAGATCTAGATTCGCGCGATCTGATAGCACCGAACAAATTGCGCCAATGCCAGCAGCTTTTAGCATCTCTAGTTCTGACGCCTGTGGCTGCCGAACGCCTGCCAATTTGCCAGGAATCACCCACCACAGATTTTGCTCGATCGATTGAATTGGCGACTCCATCGATGTTGACCTCTAGTTATTTTGGGATTCAATCAACTTAGTCACGCGATCGCGCACCTCATCCCGCACCCTGGGAAAGATTTCGGGTTGTTCGGCGGGATCGTCGAGTTGCCAATCTTGAAATACTTCGCGCGTCACCCATTCTGGCGGTAAATTTACCCCACAACCACACAGGGAAATCACCACATCAAAATCTTCGGCCTTAAATTCACTCAAAGCTTTCGAGGTTTGACTGGTAATATCGATGCCCACGTCTTGCATCGTCGCGATCGCTTCTGGACGCACGGTGCTGGCTTCTAAACCCGAACTAGTAACTTCAATCTTGCCTACACCTAAATGCCTCGCAAAGCCTTCTGCCATCTGAGATCGAGCCGAATTCTTCTTACAAACAAACATCACTCGTTTCATGGTTAACTCCTAAAAATTTAATTTTTGAGGTCAGAAAAGTTGTTTGATAAATGGCGATATATCACCACCGCAATCTGTGCGCCCAAAATTGGTGCTACCCAGTACAGCCATTGATGCTGCCAATTACCGCCTACCAGGGCAGGTGCTAGCGATCGAACGGGATTCATACTCGCGCCTGTGATCGGCCCCATACAAGCCGCTTCTAGGGCAACTGTCAGCCCGATCGCGATGCCTGCAAACCCGATCGGCGCGCGCCGATCCAAGCCAGAGCCAAAAATCACCAACATCAGGATCGAAGTCAGCACTGTCTCTAAAATGAGCGATTGCAGCCAATTACCCTCACGCGGTAGCGTCGCCCCTAAATTGCCCACGGCACCCAACGAGAGCCGCAATAGTCCCGAAGCCGCGATCGCGCCCAGTGCCTGCGCCACAATGTAGGGTATGACTAAATTCCTGCGAAAAAAGCCACTAGTCCAAAACGCTAAGGTCACTGCTGGATTAAAGTGCGCGCCGCTGATATGTCCGAGGCTGTAGATTAATGCCGTCACTACCGCCCCAAAGACAATGCTGATGCCCAAATGGGTAACGGCACCATTGCTGAGTTTATCAACCATCACTGCACCCGTGCCCGCAAAAATCAGCACAAAGGTGCCAATAAATTCTGCTAACAGTTCGCGCGAATGCTTCATAGTTATATTGACTAATATCAATATAGATAATTGTCGATATCTTATCAGGACAGATCGAACTGTGTCAATATAGAATTTATGACACTTTCAAAGCCGGCTAATTATTGCTGTCCGCCATTGCTAGCGGGGAATCTTACTGCCACCGAAGCTGCGGGGGTAGCAGTCTTATTTCGAGTATTGGGCGAACCCGCGCGACTGCTGTTATTGAGTGCGATCGCCGCGCAACCTAGCGGGGAAGTTTGTGCCTGTGAGTTGGTAGAATCTTTAGGGTTATCGCAGCCGACTGTCAGCCATCATCTCAAGGTGATGTATGAAGCGGGACTGTTGACGAAGGAGCGGCGGGGAACGTGGATCTATTATCGAATCGATCGATCTCAGTTGACATTTCTTCGCAAGGTACTTGATTGAGGTCGGGATTGTCAATACGCTGGGTCAGCCTTTCGATCGACAGTAGAAATTCGATCTTAACTTTACTAAAATAGTAAAGACAACAGTTCAATGTTAACTAGTGATGCCGAAGAATACACCGATCATTATTGTATCTTCCGATGTTATGGGTGAAATTCCAGTCTTTGCAGACAATAGATTTCCCATTCAGAACCTGTTTGACTATCTCAAAGAGGGAGAATAGATCGATGATTTTCTAGATGGATTTCCCACTGTAACTAGAGAGCAGATCATTGGTTTACGGGAAGACGCAGGAAAACAACTTGTCAATATGGCAGCATAGTGGTGAAAATTATTTTGGATGAATGCATAGATTATCTTTGCTAGTGATACCTATTGATTCCTTCTAGTTAATAACACAAACTTTTACCGTTTAAAGTTTCAAACACATACTTTTCTTTCTGCATCTTTACACAAACAAGTACTTCTAAATCATTATAACTATCATCAGGAGACGTGCGAAATATGTTTGGCTCAAGCTTAAGTTTATT
>NZ_JANNDR010000448.1:0-8049 GCF_031378165.1 Chamaesiphon sp. OTE_75_metabat_556 | reverse complement strand
TTGGCAATCAGGTATTCGTAGGCGTTACCAATTACATCGAGATTGCCGATACGGGATGGGCGCAAATCTAATTTCGGATTGGCGAAATCTTCCAGCAGCATCTTCAACCGCGTATTTCGCTCCCGTGTCTGCCCTAAATTCGCCTCGCTATTAAAATCAATATTCCGAAACACCCCCGCCAGCTTGAGTTTATTAGCTTCCTCAATCTGCTCCAATGCCTTATTAATCACCTCGCCCAGATTCGTATCATTCCGCTTGGTATAAACATCATCAAACCGACAATCAGGGGGCAACACAAACCGCTCTCGCTCCAACCGCCGCAGAATCCGCTCCTTATCATCGCCATACTGTACCTGCAATTGCTCGTAATGTTCCGTCCACGAATCACTGACGTACTTGACGAACAGCATCACCAGCAGATAGTTCTTATACTCGCTAGCATCGATCGTCCCACGGAAGGTATCACAAGCTCGCCAGAGGATGTTATTTATTTCATCCTGACTGACGGGGAGGAAGGGGATGGTATTTTTGTCCATGTCGGGGTGCTGAAAGGTGATCAGATCGATCCTAGAGGATAACCCAAATTCAGCTTACCAGACATACTTTTCGATCGCTTAGATAAAATTCCCTACATCAAACCCTGGCTCTTAAACCACTGTTGCAGGCGATCCCAACCGTCCTTGGCTGCTGTTTCACGGTAGGAGGGGCGATAGTCAGCAAAGAAAGCATGAGGTGCCTCTGGGTACACCACAATTTCCGATTTGCTTCGACCTGACTTGATGAGCGTGCGAACTTGCTCCACTGACTCTAGTGGAATTCCGGTATCCTTCCCGCCATAGAGTCCGAGCACTGGAACATTCAAAGTGGACGCAATATCCACAGGATGCTTGGGGGTCAGGGTCGTAGACTCCCCCACCAGTCTGCCATACCAGGCAACTCCCGCCTTGACCTTGGGATTGTAGGCCGCGTAGAGCCAGGTGATCCGACCACCCCAGCAAAACCCGGTGATGCCAACTCGACCGCCTTGGTGGCGCGCTTCGCGTTCGACATTACCCTGAGACGACTTGACTGCCCAAGCCAGTGTTGCATCGAGATCCGCTAAAACTTGAGCATCAGGCACCTTGGCGACAACAGCCCGAATTTCTTCGACGTTGCTCAGTTTCAACACATCCCCCTGACGCACAAATAGCTCTGGAGCAATCGCCAAATAACCCAGTTTGGCAAGGCGGCGCACCACATCTTGGATGTGCTCGTGTACCCCGAAAATTTCCTGAATCACCAGAATAATCGGAAAATTATTGCCTGATGCGGGTTGGGCGCGGTAGGCCGGAATTGTTCCATCTTTGACAGGGATGTTGACAGCTCCGGCGAGTAAGCCCTTGGTATCGGTGGTGATAGTTTTAGCACCAACTGGACGGACAGCCATCGCAAATCCAGTTGAGAGAGATGCCGTAATCATAAACTTGCGCCGGGTCAACTTTTGCATAGATTTCTCCTTTGTTCATTTATCTAACAAGTAAACACTGCTCTCAAATCTACTGAGATCTCTAAAAACCCGATCTAACTCGATCGAGCTTTGACTGAAGAAACTGTCTGAACCGCCGCCAATTTGCCCGCACAACTTTTCGTTGCTCGATCGTATGCAGCAAAGTAAATGCCAGCAAGCTATAGGATAACCAAAAATGTAGATTTCTGCCTAGATTTTCCATTGCTGAATCTTGCGGGAAAATATCTGGTAAGACGAAGCCAAAAAACTTCACATTGTTCGCTCGAAATGAATTTGATAGTAAGAACCCCGATACTGGGACTGCCCACATGAACACATACAGACTGATGTGCAATGCCAGTGTTTTGAGCCAGAGCCAAGAAAATTTAGGAAAACGCTGCGTATATTTCTTCCACCACACTCGCAACAGGAGTAAGATTCGCCAGGTCAATAGTGCCATTGACAGCACGCCCATGGATTTATGGAAATCATAAAAACTATGTCGGAAAGAGACCCCCCGTTCCAACTGAGACATGAAAGTTCCGGTTGCGAATAAAACAACATCAGCAATTGCCATCCACCAATGCACAGACATCAATTGCTTAAATGCAGAATTAAGTCGAGATTTAGTTGCGATCGCCATAGTACAACCTCGGAATGATTAGAACGAATATATTTCCATAGAGCATGTGAAATTCATGATTCGATCGGGATGGAAAACAGCAACGAAATGGGTAAATTCAGGATGATTTAGACAAATGCTTTTGTCGTCAAGATCCCGGTGGTGACTGCATTCTTCGTCTACGTGGGGGTCTACTTTGTCCACCCGGCTTATCTGAGTCTGACATCGTGCTCTTGGGCAATACTCCCCGAAAAGACCTAATGATTTCATTACTTCCTGGTTTTCCGGCATGGTAATGATATCCCCTGATTTTATCGAAATGCCCACGAGACTCATCCAAATTTGTGGGTTCTTTTTTGTCTCGATCGAGTAAAGCAAAGATGCCAAATCCATCGAGTGCATAACCGATTAGCGGCGAATGCTTGTCACCTTGGGCGATCTCTTTTGTATGACCAGTAGCGGCATGATAATGATAACCAGCACGAGGATTCATATGGCCGCCATGGTCATCAAAGGGTGCTAATGTATGTGCGCTTAGGATGGCACCTAGAGGAGCTGGGGCATCAAATTTAACCCCATTGAATGCCACCCCAATCCCATCACGGCCTAAACTTGTCGGAGTTTGTTGATAGATTGGTGTAACCGGGATTGTATAAGTCGTCTCCTTAACTGTGTACCACTCTGGACGGCCTTCAACACAATAGTTGTGATAACGCGGATCGACTTCTGGTCTTGCGGCAGCTTCAAACGCTGCCTTTGTTGTGGTGACTCGAATCGAGCCATCATCATTCACTAATTTCCACTTGGGGTCTGAATAGAAATTAGCCAAACTGGAAATAAAAGTACCGTTAACATCGTAAACTTTCCCATCTTTGAACCAAATCCCACCCTTATCTTTGCCATCTTTGACATTAGTTGGGCACCACGGCCCCATTTTATGCTCTTGGGGAGCAGGCTTGACTGTGATGACATAACATGAAGAGTTGGTTCCGTCTGAGAGGGTGCAATCTTGTTTAGTAATTTTTTTTGCTAAGTTTTCTTTGATGAAATATGTCGGGTTTACTGAAATTGAAGAATTTGATAAATTAGCAGAGGCTGCTTCAATCTTGGCAGACAATTTTCTAGTAGATGAACAAGACGTCACCAGTAGAGATACGAGGCCATATGTGAATGGGATGAGAAGTTTGTACTTATAATTCATGTAATTTTGTCTTAACTTTGCGTTTGCTCCATTAACCTTAGATCGATAAATTGAATAACATCATATCATCATAGTAAAACAGCCAGCAGCCATTACTCTCGACTAGATTCTAGTTGTGTTGGCGAGCATATTTTTGATATTTGGAGCCAGAAGAAAGTAAAGACAGGATTGGATTTCAGGGGTAAAGAACGAAAGTATTGTAATGTCTTAATTCGATCGAACGTAAATGAAGATTTTACCAATAATTCGACTACATATTTGTCATCCCATCCGGTGGTGGATCGGGTGGTCTGCCAAATGGTGAACCATCTGCTCGATCCCGTGGCGGACGACGATTCATACCAGGCATTCTCATCGTGATGTTCGATTTACCGCTGAAACAACGGATCGACGAGGTGGAATCCTTGGTGTCGAGTAGCACATAATGATAAATACCCTTGGGAAATTCTGGGGTGGCACTGGTAATCCCGTTGCAGGTATCGAGCTGAGTGGCCTCGATCTTGCTGCCGTTCATCGCCCGATCGCCATAAATCGGGAAACCGTCGAAGGCTACGCCGATGAGGTGGGAAGGCCCGCCCACCTTGTCCACCATGCGGGTGATGCAGGTTGGTAGCGCATGATAGTGGTACTGCCCCCTCGGGGTTGGATGTCCGTTGCAACTGTCGAGAAAGGCGACGTCTTGGCCTTGACTATTTTTAAGTGTGAAGTTGTCTAGGGTGGCGATCGTCCGATTATCGACCTCGTAAGGGTTGAATAGCACTGCCCCAGAGGTCATGACCCCAATTGCTCCCAAGCTCGTTGCCGTGGGCTTGGAACTCTTAGTGGGATGCAATGGGAGAGTGAATTTGTAGTTTTGGACTTTGGTGGGATCGGCTCCAACGTATGCAGTGGTTGGTGTGGGCATCATCATCCCCACCTTCGGCAAGACATATTCGGTGGGACGGGCATGGTTGGGAATCCCGTTGGAGACAAAGGTGAAACTGTTGTCCGCATAGCTAAGTTTGACATTATCAGCCCATTTTGCGGTGTTGACACCTGCCATTGTTGATGAACCTGGGGCGATTGCCGCAGTCATCGTCTCGATTACAGAGAACTTGGGCAAGTAGGCATTTAGGTTCATGACATTCACCACGATTGCCATCGCCATCGCGACCATTACATATTTGACCAGTTTGAAATTCATCTGTTTCTGCCTGAGTTGATGGCGATTCTCGTTCTGTAAGCGCAAAGCTCAGGCGATGCCAACGCGTTGCTGTTAAAGTTGTTGCAATATGGCTCTATCAAGCGATTTCAATCGCTAGCAGCGATATGCACGCATTTGGCTATCGACGGTTTAGCGCACCAAGCAGCGACTGAAATCACGCGGAGAGTGGAGGAGCATGTGTTTCAGTCAAGACAAGACAGGGGTAAAACCGCTTGAGCTACAGGATGGTTTGGTTGATATTGCCACCTCTACACTAATTGGACAATAGTAAAATGACAGTGATCGCTGGAATTTGATTACGATTTTGTAATTTGGAGATCGCGATCACTGGAATAGAATATAAAAACGATCTGTTGTTTTTCTATGCACATTCTTTACGTTGAAGATGAGGCGAAAATTGCTGAATTTGTCCGAGCTGGATTAAAAGAGCAGGGTTTTTTGGTGGATTATTGCGACAACGGGAATGATGGGTATGCCAGAGCCTTAGAACTGGAATATGACGTCATCGTGCTGGATATTATGGTGCCAGGGAAAGATGGGTTGGCAATCCTCAAAGGGCTGCGACGGGCTGGTCGCAATACCCCTGTCGTACTGCTCACCGCCCGCAACGAACTCGACGATCGACTCGAAGGGCTAAACCTGGGTGCTGATGACTACATCGCCAAGCCCTTTTTTGTGGAAGAATTGGTAGCGCGGATTCATGCTGTGGTGCGGCGAGTGTCGGGAGATCGCCAGAATTTCCTCCATGTCGGTGCGATTAAACTCGATCGCATCTCGCGAGAAGTCACTTGCGATCGCCACTCGTTGGCGTGTAGCCTACCGGAGGTAATCGAATTGACCACTCGTGAGTTTAACTTACTAGAATATTTAATGCGATCGCCCGGACGGGTCTTTACCCGCACTCAAATTCTCGAACATGTCTGGGGCTACGATTTCAATCCCAGCACCAACCTCGTCGATGTTTGCATTCAACGGCTGCGGAAAAAGATCGAACCTTTAGGTGGCACTGGCTGTATCGATAGTATTCGTGGGGTAGGCTATTGTTTTCACAAATTCGATTCAACCTCGTGAGCCAACCTTCGTTCCGACTCCGAATTGCGCTGTTATCTTCACTATTGGCAGGTGCTGCCCTTGTGGGTTTTGGCGCGATGTCCTGGGGGCTGATTTATCAAGCCAAGCTCAACCGGATTGATGATGCCATTAAGAACCATTTAATCGGTGATGCCAAGCGACCTCGATCGGAGATGAAATGGGAGTCTTACAGTAGCAAGTTACCTATTACCTTCCATACCAATAGCCCCACAGATCTGGCAATACTCGTCCAAACAGCAGCGGGCAAAACGCTATATCAATCTCCCACCTGGACGACAGAATTGTCTCGCCACACTGTTTTCGCGCCCAGATCTGCCGAACTATTTCCACCAACAAATCGACAACCGCCGCCAGCCGATCGCTCGGCATCATCAACCGAACAGCCGCCACCATTTCCGCCAACCAATGGAGAGCCACCACCAGAAGATCTCTCGGCACAATTAACCGAACAGCCGCCACCATTTCCGCCAATCAATGGAAAGCCACCACCAGCCGATCGCTCGGCACAATTAAGCCAACCGAAAACCATCGGTACTTGGCGAGTACATGCGATGGCGTCATCGCATGTCCGGATCGCGATTGCCATGAATTTGCAGACGATCGAACCAGAAATGAGCGGAATTCGCAATGCTTATCTGGTGAGTATTCCGACTTTGTTGGTATCGATCGCGATTGGTGCTTGGTTGTTGTCGGGTAATGCACTTGCACCGATTCGGGAAGTCACGCAGACGCTCCGCCAAGTGACAGTCAAAGGATTGGATCGGCGAGTGTCTGTCAGTGGCATCGATGGCGAGTTTGTGGAATTGTTAGCAGTGTTCAATCAGATGATGGCACGACTGGAACGCAGCTTTAGCCAGGCTTCGCGGTTTAGTGCTGATGCCGCGCACGAACTCAAAACACCCCTGTCGATTTTGCAAGGCGAGTTAGAACAAGCACTACAATCGGCACCACCAGGTTCGGATCTTCAGCAACGTTTGAGCAGCTTTTTAGATGAGGTGCGCCATTTATCAACGATCGTCCGCAAACTGCTGTTGCTCTCGCTGGCTGATGCCGGACAAATGCAGCTAACCAAAACTGCTGTCGATTTATCGGAATTATTAACAGATTTAGCCAGCGACATCGAACTCATATCGCCCGATCTCACAGTCCAGATGGAGATCGCATCTGGATTAAATATCCCAGCAGATCGACCGCTCTTAATCCAGGTGTTGCACAACTTGATTGGCAATGCCACCAAGTACAATCTACCAGCAGGCTGGGTGCGAATTGAAGCCGGATATCAAGATCGGCTGGTTGTGGTCAAGATTAGTAATCGATCGAACGATATTCCTGCTAGCGAACGAGCTGTCATCTTCGATCGATTTTATCGTGGCGATCCCGCTCGGAACAAGCAGGTGGAAGGATTGGGGCTAGGATTGAGCCTAGCTCGCGAAATTGTCTACGCTCATGGCGGCGATCTCACTTTAGATCCAACTCCTACCGGACAAACTGGCTTTACCTTGACATTGCCGAGGCAACTGGTGGTTAAAGTTTTGGAATAGTTGAGAATCTCGGTCGATCGAATTGATTCCCACCTAATAATTTGCGCGTATCTTGGCAATTTCGATCGAGCATTTTTGGGGTTTGGATTTGAGGTGGAAATCGGGTTTCGATCGATAAACTTGTCGCTAGTTGTGCATAATGCAATTTGTGCGATCGAATGTATGCCGAAATGGGTCGATCGGGCTTGACTTGTGGTGAAGGTACGAGGATGATAGTCGTTGCTAAGACGATTGCTACCATCAACAATCATTAAATTCTCCCACACTAGCCCAAATACATGATTTTGAGCGAAGATTCAAGCATCTCCCCTACCCCGATATCTGTTCGAGTAAATTGTCTCCACGAGTTATTTGAGATTCAAGCAGATACTCACGCTCATCATCCCGCAATTATTTATCAGTCACAAATACTTAGTTATGGCGAAGTCGAAGCGCGATCGAATCAATTAGCTAATTTTCTGGTTAAGCAAGGGGTTGTCTGTGGTGCGCGAGTAGCCTTGCTATTACCCAGATCGCCAGAATTATACATCGCGATTTTGGCAATTCTCAAAGCTGGTGGTGCGTACGTGCCGCTCGATCCTGAATATCCAGCCGATCGCATCGATTATATTCTCTCTGATTGTGGGATGGAGACGATCGTTACTACTACCGATCTAGCCAGTAAAAAAGAGTTAACGGTTGGCAATATCGTCTGTGTCGATCGTTGTACGGAAAAATTAGCACTAGAATCAACAGCCAGATTAGATCGAGTCTCGATTGGGGTTGGGGCGCGAGACTTAAGTTATGTGATTTATACTTCTGGCTCTACTGGTAGACCGAAGGGTGTCGAGATCGAACACCGCAGTAGTCGGAACTATATTCAGGTCGTCAATGAGACGGTTTATCATGTCACCCCCCACGATC
>NZ_JANNDR010000424.1:0-3377 GCF_031378165.1 Chamaesiphon sp. OTE_75_metabat_556 | reverse complement strand
TTATTATTTATTGTTTGTTGAATTTCGATTGGATTAGTAAATTTTTTATTAAAATAAGAAAAGGAGAATAACTTGGTTTTCCTTGTAACATAGCATTCATTAAAGAATATTGAAAAGTCGATTGAAAAGTTTTTAAGTTTTGATTTTCTACTTGCAGTTGAGTGTCTCTCTTTTCTTCAAGATAAGCTTTTGCTTTTGATCCAGTGTATTAGCTTGTATTTGAATGTGTTTTTTGTTGTGAATGTCCGATCTTTTCTGAGACTGTAGCCGACATCAGGGAAGAGGGTGCTGCCTGTCGTGTAGCTGTTGGTAAGCAGGTACATAATCGATTCGGCAATATCGTCTGATGTGCCAATGCGCCGAGCCGGAAGAGCTTGCACTTGTTCGTCGTAAAGGGTTTTACGAGCAGTCTCATCGGCGAAAAATTCGTGAATAAGAGGGGTATCGGTTAAGCCAGGGCTGATTACATTCACGCGAATTGGTGCAAGGTCGATCGCAAGTCCTCGTGCTAATCCTTCAATCCCCGCTTGCACAGCCGCTAACGAAGTCGCTCCCGGCACTGGGCGCGCACTATAAGCTCCACTCATCAAGACAATTGCCCCAGTCTTACTGAGGTGCGGTGCGGCATATTTCACCGCTCGGTATTGTCCCCAGAATTTACCTTCAAATTCCTGGTGAACTTGCTCTGTATCTAATTCGAGAAAATGACCAAAATTTGGCGCAGGCCCAGTGATAACCAGATAGTCAAGAGTACCCACCTTCTCAAATAGAGACTTCACCGAGGCATCATCGGTAAGATCGACGGGATAGGTGGTGACATCCCCGCCCATCGATGCGACAGCGGCTTGTAACTTGGCTTCACTGCGTCCGGCAACGATCGTCTGGGCACCCGCAGCGGTAGCTTGCTGGGCGGTAGCCAGCCCAATTCCCGAACTACCGCCAATTATTAGAAGGCGTTTTTGTGCCAGTTTGTTGTTGGGTGTCATAGTCAATCTCCTGGTTTATTGTATCTAGTGGATTGAATCGTTTCTAACCATATATCTAAGTTAATTGAAGTCTTTCGATAGAAAAACCCGTTGTAAAGCACAATATTTGTGAATACAATTCATTAATCTAGTGGGCAGATCGATCGTGAAAGATAAACTCAATACCATTGCTCTCTTTGTCGAAGCGGCTCGCTGGTCTAGTTTTTCGGTGGCGGCGCGGCAGTTAGGACTTGCTCCTTCGTCAGTGAGTAAGGCGATCCAGCGTCTAGAGGCTGAGTTGGACACTCGCTTATTTGAGCGCACAACTCGCAAGATTCGGTTGACTCAGGATGGTGCGATGTTTTTCGATCGCTGCACGCAAATTTTGGCGGATCTAGAAGCAGCGGAACTAGAACTATCAAAGGCACGATCTCGCCCTCAAGGTCTGCTTCGCATCGATCTAAATGTTTCGTTGGGACAACGCCATATCGTTCCTGCTTTAGCAAAGTTTTTGCAAACCTATCCCGATATTCAGTTCGATATTTCCTTGAGCGATCGCACTGTGGATTTAATTGAATTGGGGATTGATGCAGTGGTCAGAATTGGGAACACGAGCGACAGTCGCTTGATTATGCAACCACTGGCAACTACTAGCTTTGTCGTTTGTGCCGCTCCAGCTTATCTAGAGCAACAAGGTATGCCAAAAACGCCCGAAGATTTGTTACAACACAACTGCTTGAATTTTATTTACCCGCAAACGCGCAAGCAGTTTGAATGGATCTTTCAACGCCAGGGCAAGGTCTTCCGTCTGCCCGTGCGGGGGAATTTTGCGATCGATCATCCCGATGCCCATCTCTCGGCAGCGATCGCGGGAATTGGCATTGTGCAGGAGTTGAGTTTCATGGTAGAGCCAGCGATCGCCCAAGGTCAGCTAGTCCCACTGTTGCGAGACTATGCCGCACCAGTGGAAATAATTTCGGTGATTTATCCACAAAAACAATACCTCCCAGCTAAAGTGCGGGTGTTTCTGGATTTCTTGAAGACTCTAATGGTGGATCTCAAGCAAGCGAATTTAGTTGAGTAAACAAAAGAAAAGAAACTACAGATATAGAATAGTTCTGCTGATACAACTAGCTTTAGTTACTTTTTTTAAGTATAAATTAAAACAACTTTTTGCCTCATAATTTTTGCGTTCACCATACCTTTTGAATGCGAGAAATTTGTGAGTTATTTGCAATCTAATTTTTATTAAATTTAATGCCTCATAGCCTTCTCAATAGTTAGGTGCATGTACCAAAGCAGAGTTTTTAATACTATTTTTATGCAGAATAATGTAAAAATTAGCATTGCATTATTCTGTTTTATTAAAGTATTTTTATCTATGCCTTTAGAGAGAGTGTTTTAAATGTTTAGGTGGTTAACTTGAAGGTGTCGATTACCTCTCGGCGCGGCTATTGCTAAGGCAAACTCTCTGCTACCGTTAACGATTAATTAAACTCTAATGTAATGTAATTAATCGATTCAAACCTTACAGGTTGAAACTGATTTTATGAAGAAGCTAATATCCGCAATTAAAGGCGTTGGCGTAATCCAGTCAATGCTGAAAAAGCCGTCCAGGCGGCGGATATCGGCTTCAAGCCGCACCTCGTCCGCATCGAAACCCGCGCGAGACATGGAGCAGGCAAGCCCGTTGACAAGGCGATTACCTCCGGTAGGCTACGCCAACGAGGAAACGGCGGATATGTGGGCTTTTGCTGCTCACTGGACGGGGCTGAAGGTGAAGTAGGCGAATAGAGCGGGTGATTAACCAATTTAGGAGCATTCATGAGCATTGAAACAAACAAGGAAGTATCTCGGCAGTGGCACGAGTCTTTCGGTACGCCAAACCTGGAATCTGCGTATGAAAAGTTTCTGGCAAGGGACTTCCGTGCTTTTTTCTTCGGTCATGGCTGGGTCGATCGGGACACTTACATGAAGGGAGATCGAGACTTTGTTGCTGCGTTTGAAAACGTAATGATGTCGGTTGAAGAGCTTGTTGGTGAAGCCGATCTGGTGATGTGCAGGATGCGGTGGCGTGGAACACAAGTTGCCCCCGTACTTGGAGTTCAACCCACGGGAAGAGATTTTGACGTACTTGGGTTTTGTCAAGATCGCTTTCAATTCGGCAAGGTCGTAGAGCACACACCACTGTTTGATGTAGCGTCACTGCTGCAACAACTCAAAGGCGAACCGTTAGCGTAGCCTATCGGAACGATAATCGCAAACGACTCATAACCACGGATGCGGCGGTTCTCACCCTTGTTGGCGTTGGCAAAGCCTGCCGTAGGCACAGCCTCTGTCTTGACTGAAACACATGCGGAGGAAACCTCCGCGTGATTTCAGTCGCTCCGCGCGCGAGAAACATCACTGCAT
>NZ_JANNDR010000386.1:0-3650 GCF_031378165.1 Chamaesiphon sp. OTE_75_metabat_556 | reverse complement strand
TCAGCGTCAATGGCTGCCCGTGATGCCAGAACAAATAGTGCCGACCCCAGAATGGCCCACTCTCGCCAAAAGCTGTAGCCAAAGCTGGTGAATCACCATAGTAGATCCCCTGAACATCTCGATACAATTCCGTGCGTAACTTCGCCAAACTTGCCCAAATCGGCAACGATTTATTCTCTAAGTACTCATCAACATGGCGAGCCTCCCACCAGGAGGTGGCATAAGCCAACCTTTGTCCCGAAGCCGTCCGTAGCCACACCTGCCGCCGCACTCTCGGCCCTGGCACGACCTGTAACGAACTCGGCGCATCATCTTCATCCATCCCAATGGCGGACATATCGATCACATCTACTTCTGTCGGTTCCCCTGTCAGTAGTTGCAAATGTCGCGTTGGCGAACCATCCCCGAGTAGTAAAATCTGCCATGCTGGGGGGAGTTGCTGATGCGGTAATCCAGATTGGACGACTTCGGCTCCGCCTTGCCAGATCGGATCGAGAGCTTGCCAACCGGTAATCCTGGGAGTTTTAGTTCCGTCGTCGATCGCGATCGCCAAAATAGTTAATAAATCTTGATAGTACTTGCTACTATCATAGATCGATTTTCCAATTCGATCGCCTACAAGTTGGTAGAAATCGCGCCCACCGGACAAGTTGGGATACATTGTTCGCAGACGATACAACGCGATCGGGTAAAGTTGAGCTTGAAGGTATCGGGTACCAAATTGAGGGCTTCGGTGGGACATACGCCCGTACACAAGCCACAATCCACACAGACATCCTCATCGACATAGATTTCCTTATTTGCAGTCGAAACTTGAATGCCTTGCGATCGCATCCACTCGATCGACGCATCAAGCTCATCAATATCGCCAGCCAGTTCGACTACCAATTTCCCAATTTGATTGGGCGCGACCTGCGCGCGGATAATATTGGCAGCAATATTAAAATCTTTAGCCAGTCGATAGGCTACTGGCATTTGAATCGCCCGTTTGGGGAAGGTCAGAGTAACCCGTTTTTTCACAGTGGGAAATGGTAAAAAGGAACGCGAGATCGCAGTCAATGCTATCTTACGGTGTAACCGATTCCAAAAGCATCACTCGCAACTAAAATTTCTATTCACTATCCACTATCCACTTACAAAATCCGACTTCCCGCCAGTTTTACTAACTAACCGGATGTTTTCGATCTGCATCGACTTCTCCAAGGCTTTGGCCATATCGTACAGCGTCAAAGCCGCGATCGATACGGCTGTGAGTGCTTCCATTTCGACCCCAGTTTTGGCTTCGATCGTCACTATCGCTCGAATCTCGATGCCTGGTAAATCTGGATCGGGTGTTAATTCGACACTGACCTGACTCAGGGGGAGCGGATGGCAGAGGGGAATGAGATTGGCCGTTTGCTTGGCCGCCATGATGCCAGCAATCCGTGCGACACCTAAAACATCACCTTTAGGGGCATTGCCCGCTAGAATTGCGTCTAGAGTACTTGCAGACATGCGGACTCGACCTGCGGCGACTGCGGTGCGGGTGGTGACCTGCTTTTGGCCGACATCGACCATCTTGGCTTCGCCGCGATCGTTCAAATGCGTGAGTGAGGAATCCGATTGAGCTTCAATCCGATCAGAAAAATTTTGCATGATTAAGCTAAAGTATGTTATATTTGTTTGCTGGCTAGGGCGAGTAGTTTAGTGGATAGAGCGTCCGGCTACGAACCGGAAGGTCGGGGGTTCGAATCCCTCCTTGCCCACTAATTTAAGCTAAAAAGGTTTGAGTGTTCGCTCGAACCTTTTTAGTTTTTCCAAAAGGTGTGCTATATTTGAGAACGGACTAGGGCAAGTAGCTCAGTGGATAGAGCTTCTGACTACGGATCAGAAGGTCGGGGGTTCGAATCCCTCCTTGCTCATTATTTTGACGATCAATCGAAACACCACAGCTCCTGAATACGGATCGGGGGATACAGGCTTGAAAGCTAATAATTTCAACCTATTTAAATAACCCTGATGTTAAAACAGCAGGGTTATTTTGTTTGTTTACTTAGTTTCAGGATGAGTATTGAGACAAATATCTCCACCCATTTGATTGATTTTGCCAATCATTTGATATAGCCTGCCAAAGTCTCGCCGATCAAATTTGAACACCAGTCGCGGTAAAGCTGCGGTCGGATCGTCTAATTCATCCGCTAGAGCTGTAGTTTGAACGATGCTACCACTAGCAACTAAGTCACCAAACTCCCGATTGAGGAAATCTAGATCTCGATCGCAGATTGATACCTTCAATCTCATCACAAACAGATCGCCGACATAGCGACTGGAATGATATACCTGATAAAAGTTCCGAATTGTCTCTACTGCCGTTTGAATATCGTCAGTAATCGTATATAGACTCAGATCGTCTCGTCCAATTAAGCCAGTAGCCGCCAGGTGCTGACGCAGATAACGATCCCAGTCTCGCCAATAACTCCCGCCAGGTCGATCGATCAAGACGAGTGGGACGGGGCCATAACGTCCAGTCTGACATAATGTCAGCGTTTCCATCGCTTCATCCTGAGTGCCAAATCCACCAGGGAAAAGTGCCACTGCATCACTTTCTCGCAAGAAAAATAACTTACGGGTAAAAAAGTATTTAAACTCGATCGATTTGGGATCGCCAGAGATATACTTATTGGCACCTTGTTCGTAGGGAAGTTGAATATTCAAACCAAATGACTGTTCCACGCCCGCCCCAGCATTTGCAGCGGCCATAATCCCGCCCCCACCACCCGTAATCGCCATAAAGCCCTGCTGAGTAATCGCGCGGGCAAACTCCTCAGCCAGTTGATATTCTGGAGCTGTTTCGCTAGTGCGTGCCGAACCAAAAATTGCGACTTTGCGAGTATGTCGATAGGGATAGAATATCTCAAAAGCCCGCTCCATATCGCCCACAGATGCACTCAGAATCTTCCAATCCAACCTGTCGATGTCTGTCTCGGACAGCCGCACGATCGTTTCTAAGGTACGCTGAATCCACTTACCATTCTTTGTAGCTGGTAAGCGATCGATCGCGTTCATCAGGTCATTTTTGAGGTTAGTTAGCTCATCCATAGGTTAGTTCGAGATTATATGGCTCGCGCTCATGCAGCTTCGATCTTGATTAATCCCCGATTCACACTGAAAAGCGTCTCCAGCTAGATTCAGCTAGAGACGCTCTCCCATCGAACAAGAATATCGACCGAGCAGACTATTCTTGAGATTGGGACTCGATCGCTTGAAACTGTTGGCAATAGCTAGTAACGTCCAAAAGGGCGATCTCTAGCGATGGTTTTACCACGATCGGGTTAGTCAACTGTATCAATGTAGAGACGGGTTCGATCGAGACCGCACCAGATCGATCTTAGTCTAGAGATACTTTTCGACAGTATTCGACAGAGTTGCTTTGGGAACTGCGCCAACTACAGTATCGACTTTTTGGCCACCTTTAAAAATCATCAATGTCGGAATACTCCGAATCCCATATTGACTGGCTACATTTGGATTGTTATCGGTATTGAGCTTGTAAACTTTAATTTTGCCTTCGTATTGAGCGGCAATTTCATCAACTACTGGCCCGACCATCCGACAAGGGCCGCACCAAGGTGCCCAAAAATCTACTAATACTGGAATCTCACTATCAAGGA
>NZ_JANNDR010000378.1:0-2205 GCF_031378165.1 Chamaesiphon sp. OTE_75_metabat_556 | reverse complement strand
AGACGAGCTGCCTAGAGTAGTTAATAGAAACAATCAATCGATAGCGATTGTCTTTAATATTAAATACCGTAAAGTTTCCTACCGCCTCGGCAGAAGCATATGTTTGTTGAACTTCTGTTAGATTTTGCCAGGTTACAACTTTAACGATTTCATTCCAATCTTCTATTTGGGTGGCAATGTTGGGAAATTTAGCAGCAGCTTCCCGCAACCGACTAATTGCAATCAGATGCATATTATCTATAGTTTAACGCTAGATCGAGCCATTGGCTTTTCGATCGGATTGGGTAGTAGCATCTACAATCAAGGTTAGTCTTACCACCTATTATCTTCCAATGCATTTTCGCTTTCGCGGAATCGATCTTTGGTGCGGTGGTTTTGGGATCGATCGAACATCGCACCCCTACGATCGGTAAGTTATAATCGATATACTAGACTCGGAAACCACTGTATGACCAGTAGTGAAATTAGCTATACCGAAGCACAGAGTAATTTAGACGTTCTGCTCGATCGTGTAGCAGATAACAAAGACATTATCATAGTCAAACGAGGCGGCACCGATAAAAACGTCGCTCTCATTGCCGAAACTGATCTCAGCAGCCTCCTTGAAACTGTTTATCTACTGAGATCTCCAGCCAACGCAACTAGATTGCATCGGGCGATCGATCGAGCCAAACAAAGAGATCTCCAAGGCTACAGTCATTCAGAACCAGAGAACCCGTCGCAATCGATCTCTGCATTATGCGAGGAGTTGGGAATTGTCCGCTAAAAAGAAAGATAAAAATCGCTCTGAAAATTCTCAACCAGAAATAACTATCATCCAAAGGCAGATTATTTTTGATGAAGATTTCCGAGAAGATTTGCAATGGTGGTATAAACAAGATGTTCAAAAAGCTAACAAAATTCTCGATCTAGTGGAATCTATTTGCATCGACCCATTTTCAGGAATTGGTAAACCAGAACCACTAAAATTTATGGAAGCAAATACATGGTCGCGAAGAATAGATTTAGAGCATCGATTAATTTACCGAATCAAAGATGAATCTATTCAATTTTTACAAGCCCGCTATCACTATGAAAATTGAAGACAACTTCAGTGTTTGAGGTTCGTTCGCGTAGCGTACCGGAGGTAATCGATTGGTATTGAGGAGTATCTTTATATCCTGTCGAAATTATCGATCGATTAGCTTGGGTTTGGTCGATCGTGGTTGATTCGTTGGCGTAGCCTCCGCTTTGCGGAATCGATCTTTGGTGCGATGGTTTTGGGATAGATTGCCCTTGGCACGCTACGCGATCGAGATTATTGGAGTAATATATCTGCCGGAATATCCAACTGATGGTGAAGTGCGCGAATCATTTCTAGTGTTAAAGTTTGACGTTTAGACATTACTTCTGATACTAAATATTCGCTACCAATAATTGGAATTAGATCGGCATTTGATCGATCTGACTGTTCTAGTCTAAACTCAATTGCAGCGATCGGATCTGGTAATTCGATTCTCCAGGGAGAGGCTACGCCAACGGGAAATATTTATCTTCATACAATTCAATTAGAGTTGCCAGTACCTCTAATTCATCAGCTTCAGGTGTATTCGGCTCAGATGACATCAAAGCTCCCGCTCGTTCCAATGCTTCCTGATAATCAGTTTCAGTTTTAATCGGTCTAATTAAAGCAGTATTCATATTGTCTCCACATCAACGGCATCGTAATCTTGATGAGTCCCAACAAATCGGATGAAAATAATCTGTAAAGCGTAGTTAATCTCAACAACTAATCGATATTTATTACCTGCAATATTGAATACAGTTCGATTATTTTTCAGGATACTCGCATTTCGATATTGTTCTTTAACATCCGCAGGAGTCAGCCAAATAGCCTGTTTAGCCTCTCGATACCACGACTTGAGCGGATCTTCAGCATCAGCATATTGTGGAGAACTTTCCCAAAATTCCCGTAATGTTCTCTTTGTTAAAATTCTCACGTTTCAACGATCGTGTTTCGATCTCTCAACTGTGGATCGCGTTGAATCATCCACAGAAATACATGAGTATCCAGCAAAAACCGACCCATTACATATATTCCTGTAAATCATCTAAAGGCACATTAAAATCATCAGACATCCACACCTCCCCCTTCCAGATGCCGAAAGCATTTTTTCGATTGAGTGGGGGTGTTTGCACCGACTGATTATGCTTTGCAACCAAACC
>NZ_JANNDR010000340.1:0-8643 GCF_031378165.1 Chamaesiphon sp. OTE_75_metabat_556 | reverse complement strand
CTGAATCAAAACTACAAAATGTCCCGCCATCCGTTGAATAGTGGTAGCTGCAAACAAATCGCTAGCATATTCCCATTCCCCGATTAACCCTTGGGGTGTTTCCCGAAAAATCAGCGACAGATCGAACAGAGTCGTGGTATTTTCCCATTTAAAGGGAGTCAAGGTTAATCCATTTGGTGCCAATATTTCTGGAGTTTCATTTTGCAAACTAAAGACCACTTGAAATAGGGGATGATGGGAGAGCGATCGCTCTAATCCCAGTTCATCGACTAATTTCTCAAAGGGTAAATCTTGACGATCGTAAGCATCTAGGGTTACTTGCTTCACCCGTTCGAGTAATTCTAAAAAAGTGGGATTTCCTTGCAGATTTGTCCGTAATGCTATAGTATTGACAAAAAAGCCAATTAGAGGTTCGATCTCACGACGATTGCGATTAGCGATCGCCGAACCAACCACAATATCTTCTTTGCCACTATAACGCGACAATAACAGCTTAAATGCCGTGAGTAAAGTCATAAACAGAGTAGTTCCTGACTCTTGACTCAACCGCTTTAACTTCTGAGTTAAATCTTGATCGAGTTGTAAAAATTCACTCCCGCCCTGATAGGTTTGAGTTGAAGGACGTGATCGATCTGTCGGCAATTCTAACAGCGGCGGGGCTGCTGCTAATTGTTGTTGCCAATAGTTAAGTTGAGCTTGCAATACATCGCCCTGTAGCCATTGTCGTTGCCAGTGAGCAAAATCAGCATATTGCAGCGATAATTCGGGCAGGGGAGAGGGTAATTGAGCGCAGAAGGCACTATACAGGGCGAACAATTCTCGGCGGAAGATATCCATTGACCAGCCATCACAAGCGATATGATGGATCGTCAGTAACAGTAGATGGGATCGATCGCTAAATTGCAACAATTTTACTCGTAACAATGACCCATTTTCTAAGTCAAATGGCTGTTGTAATTCGTCTTTAGCCAACTGTCGCGATCGATCTAATTGGTCTGCTTCTGTAAATTGTCGCCAGTCTAATACTTCGAGCTTCAGCTTCAGATCGGCGTGAATCACCTGGATTGGTGAGCCATCTACGACTGCAAAACTGGTGCGTAATACTTCATGCCGTCGCACAATTTTGCCAATAGCTTGTTCTAAAGCAGCTATATTCAGAAATCCGCTAATTTGCCAGAAAAATGGGACGTTATAAGTAGAACTTTCTCCTTCTAGTCGATCGAGAAACCACATTCTTTGTTGGGCAAAAGAGAGGGAAAGGGTTTGTTCTCGCGATACTGGGATAAGAGGTGGAGTTTGCTTACCATTATTTTGGATAGATTGCTGTTTCAGTTTTTGGAGAACTAATTCTCGTTTTTCTGGGGAAAGGTGTTCCAGCCGTTTTAATAAATCGCTCATAATTAATTCTAATAGTATTCCCTAATTAAGAACAATGCTCATGACTCTCTGTGCGAATCTTAAAATTCTGATTTACTAACTGAATGTAATCTTTAGAAAAGTAACTGCTGACTCACTTCTGCCGCTGATAATCGATCGACTTCTCCTAGTATCTGTGCTAGGGCATCATTTTCTGCTTGCTCGACTTGTTCGGAAATCACTTTTTGACTGAGTTCCGCAATCGTCGGGTTTTCAAATAAATAACGCAGCGAAAAATCTAGCGAGAAGGCTTCTTGTAAGCGAGAAACAACTTGGGTTGCGAGTAAAGAATGTCCACCCAACTCAAAAAAGTTATCGTGAATTCCCACTTGTTCTAATCGCAAAACTTCAGCCCAAATAGTGGCTAATTCTTGTTCGGTAGGCGTGCGCGGAGCAACAAATTCAACCTCTAGATTTCTTTGGGAAATATCTGGAACGGGCAATGCACTGCGATCGATCTTACCGTTAGGCGTGAGGGGGAGTGCTGCCAGCAATACGAAAGTAGCAGGAATCATGTAGTCAGGTAGCTTTTCCTTGAGAAAGTTGCGGAGGGTGCTAGTAGTTGGTGGGTGCTTCTTGGCAACAATATAAGCAACTAAATACTTATTTCCAGGTTCGTCTTCTCGGAGCATAACTACGACTCGATTGACCTCTGGATGTTGACTTAAAACTGTCTCAATTTCGGCTAGTTCGATCCGAAAGCCGCGCAGTTTAATTTGGGTATCAATTCGACCTAAAAAATCCAGATTTCCATCAGAAAGACGGCGCACTAAATCTCCTGTTTTATAAAGTGTATCACCCTGAAAAAAAGGATTAGGAATAAACTTTTCACGAGTTAATGTTGGTCGATTTAAGTAACCTCTAGCAACACTTGTCCCACCCACATAGAGTTCTCCAGGAATACCAATCGGCACTCTCTGTAAATCTCGATCTAGGAGATAAACTGTTCTGTCACCAATCGGTTTGCCAATCGGAATCGATCGGAAATTTTCATCAAGTTGGTGAGAGATCGGGTAACAACAGGTGAAAACTGTACATTCTGAAGGGCCATAACCATTGATTAGTTGGGTTTCCGGTAATAGTTCCAAGGCACGATGAACATGAGCTACAGAAAGAGATTCTCCGCCAATCAGCAGTTGTTTAACTCCTAACAAGCCTTGTGGTATTGTATCAATGATGAGATTGAATAAGGCAGAAGTTAGCCAGAGGATGTTAACTTTTTGTGATTGAATAATCTCGATTAAGCTCTTTGGTGTGGGAATTTTTTCTGGATAAAGCACACACCGCCCACCGTGAAGTAATGGTGTCCAAAGTTCTAGAGTTAGTGCATCCCAGGAAATCGATGAATGTTGGAGCCAAATCTGGTCGGCATCAAGGTGCATATAATCAACCCCAAACATCAAACCGATGATGCTACGATGGGGGATTTCGGTACCTTTTGGTGTTCCCGTCGAGCCAGAAGTATAGGTGATGTAAGCTAAGTTTTCTGGGCTAACTTCATTAGGTAAATTATCTGTTTTGTGGTGGGAAATTATTTCCCAATCTGAGTCAAGATTAACTACGGTTTGGCGATCGATCGGGAGTCGATCTTGTAAATAAGTTTGGGTTAGTAAAATCGGTGTTTGGGCATCTGCTAGCATCAATGACAATCTGGCAGCAGGATAAGCGGGATCTAGGGGCACATAAGCTCCACCCGCTTTGAGAATAGCGAGTATTGCTATAACCATTGCTAGTGATCGATCGACACAAATTCCAACCCGAACTTCGGGTTTAACTCCCAATGTTTGTAAATAATGAGCTAATTGATTGGCGCGGTTATTTAACTCTCGATACGTGAGCTGTTGCTGTTGATATACAATTGCTACTGCATCGGGAATTTTTTCGACCTGTTCTTCAAATAAATTATGAATACATTGACAATGAATATCCGCTGGCTGTTGTTGACTCTCTTGTAAAATTAGTTGTGCTGTTTCGTCGGCACTGAGCAGGGATAATTGACAAATATGTTGGTGGAGATTGGCGGACATTCCGGCTAACAATGTTTGGAAATGTCCAATTAGTCGATCGATTGTCTGTTGTTCAAAGCGACTAGTATCGTAGACAATTCTGCCAGCCAATTGTGAGCCAGGATTAATCACCAATGTCAGCGGATAATTCGTGCGTTCAAAACAACGCAGATCGCTAATTTCTAAAGTTTTTTGGCTGTCTGGTTCAGCAGCATCTAGTGGATAATTTTCAAACACTAAAATACTTTCAAATAGCGGCATTCCGGCTGGAACATCACTCAGTTGTTGGATTTCGGCTAGGGAAAAATAAGCATATGGTTCCTGTTCAAATGCTTGGGCTTGTAATTGCTTCAGCCAAGGTAATAATTCGGCTGTGCCAGGAACTTGCACCCGAATCGGGATGGTGTTGATTAACAGCCCCACGATCGAGTCTACTCGATCGAGTGTTGGTGGACGACCGGAGACAGTCGCACCAAAGACGACATCATTTTCGCCACTGTAGCGAGCAAGTAACAACGCCCATGCCCCTTGTACCAGATTATTTAAAGTTAAATGGTGTTGTCGCGCCGCAGATTGCAATTGTGCAGTTACCGTTCGATCTAATTTGAAATGTTGTTCCTGGTAGATTCCGGCTGCTCGATTTCCAGGTAAATAAGTAGGCGTTGCAAATCTCTGAAGAGTTTGTCGCCAAAAGTCCTTGGCTTGCGCAATGTCTTGTTGCTGTAACCAATTAATATACTCTCGATAGGGCAGAGCCGGGATCGGGTGCAATTGCTCGCCGCGCTGATCTGCTTCATAGCAAGCCAAAACTTCTTTGAGGATAATCTGCATCGACCAGCCATCAAACAGGATATGATGATGACTCCAAATCAATTGGTAGCTCTGTTCTGCGAGCTGAACAATCGTAAAGCGCATCAATGGAGCGACACTGAGATCGAATCCTGTTTGACGATCTGTTGCGAGCAAATCTACTAACTGCTGTTGTTGTTCCTCCGGTGTGAAATTCCGCCAGTCTAGTTCCATCCACGGGAGATCTACTTGCTTACTCACCATTTGTAAGGGCTTGTCGATCTCTTCCCAATGAAAAGAACTGCGTAAAACGGGGTGTCGCGCCACCACATCTTCCCAAGCTTGCACAAACGCTGAAACCTGCAATTTGCCAGAGAGGATGCATAGCAATTGCTCAAAATACACTTCCGATGCTGGCGCGTACAGGTGATGAAATAGCATCCCTTGTTGCATCGGCGAAAGTTCGTACAGATCTTCGATATTGTCGATCATGGCTACTTCGGTTTAACGTGAGTTCGGGATAAGAGTTGCCTGGAGACTAAAGTCTCGGCTTGTGATGCAAAGTCCGCCTTCGCGGACTAGCGAATTAGTCCGCGAAGGCGGACTTTCTATCATCAGCCCCAATTTCAATCGAGGGCGGTACTGATGTTAGGTTTATTTTTGTTGATTTTGCGCAGAAACTTGTCAAGTTGTTGTTGATTGAGTTTGGCAGCAGCAAAGTCAGAAGGTGTATAGCTTGGGGATTCGATCGATTGACAGTGCGCGATCAGGGTGGTTAATGCTGCCATAAACCCATCCGCCCAGCTTTGAATCGTGGCTCGGTGATGAATTTTCTCGCTGTAGTTCCAAGTCATCTCCAGTTTTCCCGCTCGAATCAAGCCACTGATGCCTAACAGGTGACTACGCTGATTTGCCAAGCTTTGTGCGGCTTTAAATTCCTGCGCCACACCCAATCCAGTCGCGGCACCGAGGACTCGATCGAACTGTCCCAGGTAGTTAAAACTCACCTGAGCTGGGGGTAACTGCTCTAGTTGCCTGCGAATTGTCCGATCTGGATGTAAATATCTCAATCCGCCATAACCAATCCCCCGATTGGGTATCTGCCGCAGTTGTTCTTTGACTACTTTGAGCGCGTCGCCGGGGGAGTCAATTTGTTCGAGCTGTAACCCAACGGGAAATAAGGTCGTAAACCAGCCCACTGTCCGGGATAGATCCACATCCTCAAATAAATCTTCCCGTCCATGCCCTTCGAGATCGATGAGCAGCGAACTTTTGCCCGTCCAGTGGGCAAAGCTTTGGATGAGGGCGGTTAACAGCACCTCGTTGATGTGGGTATTGTAAGCCGAGTGTACATCCTGCAACAGAGCGCGAGTCTGTGCTTGAGTTAACGCTAGAGACACCGTAGCGGTTGAGGCGATCGAGTTATGTTCACCTACCGGATAGTCCACTGGCACCGCCGTAACGGGAAAACTAGCTTGACTGAGCCAGTAATCTAGCTCTGTAGACATCGCCGCCGATCGGGAGTACGCGCTCAGGCGATCGCTCCAATCTTGCCAGGAAGTAGTCTTGGGCGGTAATTCGATCGGTTCGCCACGGCTGATTTGGTGGTACGCTGTCGCCAAATCTTCCAGTAAAATCCGCCATGAAACGCCATCTACAGCTAAATGATGGACGATGAATAGTAGCCGCCCCGATCGATCTTTGCCCAACTGAAATAACGCGACTCGGACGATTTGCCCAGTGGCTAAGTTCAGACTAGCCTGGAGTTGGGCTTCCGCTGTCTTGATCGCTGTTTGCTGGGCTGAGTCCGCAAGGTGTGATAAATCGATCGCCTCAAATGGCACAGCTTCAACAACTGATTGGTTAAATTGCTGCCAGTGTCCACCGACTGGCTCAAACCGCAGCCGTAGCGCGTCGTGATGCACTAACAATTGTTGGATCGCTTGCTGCAATTGCGCTGGTAGCAAATTTGGCGGCACTTCCAGTAGTGCTGACTGGTTAAAGTAATCGGGATCGGGTAATTTTTGCGCGAACAACCACTGCTGGATCGGTGTTAGCTCCACAGAGCCAGTCACTAGCCCTTGTGCCGCTGTGACAGTGGGAGCAATCCCTGCCATAGCAGCTAACTCAGCAATAGTTTGGTACTTAAAGAGCTGTTTGGGGGCAATTTGAATCCCTGCTTGATTAGCTCTGGAAATTAACTGAATACTGAGGATCGAGTCGCCGCCCAGTTCAAAATAGTTATCATGAATGCCAACTCGTTCTAGTCTCAAGATCTCCGACCAGATCGCTGCTAATCGCGCCTCTGTGGGGGTGCGGGGAGCCACAAATCGATCTTCTGAGCGTTGAGATCGATCGGGGATGGGGAGGGCGCGGTAGTCTACCTTGCGGTTGGCTGTCATCGGCAGGGCGGCTAGCAGCACGAACGCCGAGGGCACCATGTAATTAGGCAGTTGCTGGCTGAGGAAATGCCTCAATTCATCGGTGTTGGGTTGCGGCTGTTGGGGCACGATATAAGCGACGAGTCGTTTTTGACCAGGGCTATCTTCCCGCGCGATCGCGACAGCTTGCAAAACTTGTGGGTGTTGACGCAGCACTGTCTCGATTTCTCCCAACTCAATCCGAAAGCCCCGAATCTTGACTAGATCGTCACTCCGACCGAGATATTCGAGGTTGCCATTTGGTCGAAATCGTGCTGTGTCTCCGGTTTTATACAGGCGATCTGATTGGGGACGATCGATCGAGGGATGGGGTATAAACTTTGCAGATGTCAGTTCTGGACGTTGCCAATAGCCTCTAGCCAATCCGGCTCCGCCGATGTACAGTTCGCCAGGAACGCCGATCGGTAATGGTTGCAGATATCGATCGAGGATATAAACCTGAGCATTGGCGATCGGTCGTCCGATCGAAATTTCGGTGGCTGCGGCTGAATCGAAACGGTGTAAGGTGGCGATCACCGTTGCTTCCGTCGGCCCATAACTATTAAATAATTGGGGTGGTGCGGGCAGATGCGCCACACTACTGTGCCACCGCTGGACTTGTTCGAGTTGAGCTGACTCGCCGCCAATAATTACAGTCCTCAGACTGGCGGGAATGCGGGCATCTTCAGGATCGAGATCCGTTACCAATTGATGCCAATAGGCGGTAGGGAGATCCAACACAGTTAGCTGCCATGCGCGACAACACCGCCAAAATTCATCGCTGGAGTGGAGGATCTGTTCGGTGCGCAGTACTAAGGTTGCGCCCACACACAAGCACGGAAATATTTCTTCGATCGAGGTATCAAAGCAGATGGACGCAAATTGGAGGATCTTATCGCTTGACTTAATGCCATATTCATGTATTGTGGTGAGAACAAAATTTGTTAGGGACTGATGTTCGATCGCCACACCTTTGGGTTTGCCTGTGGAACCGGAAGTGTAGATGATGTAGGCGAGGTGGTGGGGTTGAACGTCACCGATCGGATTAGCTGTACTATATTGGTCAATTACTGGCGAGTCTGGATCTAAATAGATGATGCCAGACAAATCATTTGCTAGCTTGGCTGAGAATTTTGCTGGCGTTAGCAGAATGCCCAGTTGGGTATCGGCGAGGATGTCCGCGATTCGCTGGTGGGGATACGCCGGATCGATCGGCACATAAGCACCTCCGGCTTTGAGAATACCGAGTAAGCCGACAATCATGGCGGGGGAAGGCTCGACACAGATCCCCACCAGCGTTTCGGGTTTGACTCCCAAACTTTGCAGATATTGTGCTAGTTGATTGGCGCGATCGTTCAATTCGCGGTAGGTTAATTGTTGACCTGCTTGCTGAATAGCTACAGCATCAGGCGTTAACTCCACCTGAGCCGCAAATAACTTTTGGATACAGTCGCGAGCTGGATAGTCTCTGTGAGTCTGATTCCACTCCACCAGTAACTGCTGTTGCGGCTGAGTCAGCAGTGGTAATTGGGAAACTTGCTGCCCTGGGTGGGCAACAATCCCCTCTAATAAAGTTTGATACTGCGCCGCCATCTGCTCGATGGTGACCGCATCAAATAAATCACTGTTGTATTCCCAAACGAGGGTGATCCCCTTAGCTCCGGTCTTAGTACCCTGCTGTATCCGTTGCTCCGCACGCGGGATCACCAATAAATCCAGATCGAACTTGGCGGATTTGTTGCTAATCGGTTCCTGCAAGCTGATGTCCAAACCGGGCAGACTTAAGTCCGGCATCGCCGAATCATGGAAACTGAACATCACTTGAAACAGGGAATTGTAGCTGAGGTGCCGCATCGGCTTGAGGACTTCCACCACCCGATCGAAGGGTAAATCTTCGTGGGTATAAGCTGCCAGCGTCACTTGGCGGACTCGATCGAGTAACTCCCGCACGGTCGGATTACCAGCCAGATCGGTTCGTAATACTAGGTTGTTGACGATCGGACCAATTAACT
>NZ_JANNDR010000313.1:0-1847 GCF_031378165.1 Chamaesiphon sp. OTE_75_metabat_556 | reverse complement strand
CCAGTAGCTTCATCGATAACTTGAGTCTTGCCATGGGCTGGTAGATCGATCGCAATACAATAAAATTGCGATTTTAATGATTCAATTATTTCTGCATAATCTTCACCACTACCCATCCAACCATGTAGTAGTAATAATATTGGCAATGCGTCTCGGTGGTGCCGATCCCGAGGAGCATTACCTGTCAAATTAAAGTGCCATCGATACATGTTAGGCGATCGAGTATGTGCGTCATCATTAACCAACAACCCAGATTATACCGCGATCGGTAAATGGGGATGCTGCCGAGGATTGCTACAATAGCAGGATATTGAATTCAATCTGAGAGTCAATGTCGGGAGGTGGTTCCTGAAAAATCCCGCACGCAAATACTCTCGAAATTACCCCTACAAAACGTAAATATGGATATCAAAGCGATCGCTACCACACGTCTAGAATGGACTGGAGATCTTTTGGCGATTGGGTTTTTTGAAGATACGGTCGAACTCAGTGGCGATCTAGCCGAACTCAATACCAAATTAGCAGGTGTCATCGCCGCATTGATTGCTGAAACAGAATTCAAAGGTGCTAAATCCAGCAGTGCGGTCACTCGCGTGGGTGTCAATACCCCAATTCACAAAATTATGTTGGTGGGATTGGGCAAGGTGGGGGATCTCAAGCTCGATACCCTCCGCAAAGCTGGCGCGACGATCGCACGCACCGCCAAACGCGAGAAAGCCAAAACAGTGGGAATCAGTCTGCCCATCTGGAATAACGATCGAGCGACAACCGCCCAAGTAATTAGTGAAGGTTTGCTCTTAGCACTGCATCAAGACAATCGCTTCAAGTCCGAAGTCAAGCCCGAACATCAGCTCAAACTGACCGAAGTTCATCTCCTGGACAAAGCTGGTACCGATGCGGCAATTAGTAAAGCCCACGCGATCGCTGATGGCGTCATTTTGGCGCGCGAACTAGTCGCCGCTCCAGCAAATGTCGTCACGCCGATGAGTATGGCCGAAACCGCGATCCAGATGTCCAAAGATTATGGCTTCGCGCTCAAAATCTTGGAGCAAGCTGAGTGTGAAGCATTAGGGATGGGAGCATTTCTAGGTGTGGCCCAAGCTTCGGAAATGCCACCGAAATTTATCCATCTGACTTATACCCCCGCCGGTACGCCCCGCCGCAAACTGGCGATCGTCGGGAAGGGCTTGACCTTTGATTCGGGTGGCTTGAATATCAAGGGTGCTGGGAGCGGTATCGAAACGATGAAGATCGATATGGGTGGTGCAGCCGCGATGTTTGGGGCGGCTAAAGCGATCGGCCAAATCAAGCCCGATGTCGAAGTTCACTTCATTAGTGCGGTCACTGAAAACATGATTAGCGGGCGGGCAATGCACCCTGGTGATATCCTGACCGCTTCTAATGGCAAAACGATCGAAATTAACAATACTGATGCTGAAGGGCGGTTAACGCTGGCTGACGCGTTGGTGTATGCCGATAAATTGGGCTTGGATGCGATCGTCGATCTAGCCACACTGACAGGTGCTTGTATCGTTGCTCTCGGCGACGATATTGCTGGCTTATGGAGTCCCGAACAGTCCCTCGCCGATGGCATTCTGGCTGCGGCAGAATTAGCTGGTGAAAATTTCTGGCAGATGCCGCTAGCTGACAAATATTTCGATGGGATTAAATCCCCGATCGCCGATCTCAAAAATACCGGCCCGCGCGGGGGTGGTTCGATTACCGCAGCTTTATTCCTCAAGCAGTTTGTCAAAGATACACCCTGGGCGCATCTAGATGTGGCTGGGCCAGTTTGGTGCGATAAAGAGAGCGGGGTGAATAATGCTGGCGCAACGGGTCATCCCGTC
>NZ_JANNDR010000298.1:0-22665 GCF_031378165.1 Chamaesiphon sp. OTE_75_metabat_556 | reverse complement strand
GCTATTTACGACCATTTGGCAGTGGAGCATCCCAAACGACATTTCACGATCGGGATTCAAGACGATCTCACCCATACATCTCTGGAATTCGATCCTAGCTTTTCCACCGAATCCGAACGAGTGGTGCGGGCGATCTTCTATGGTTTAGGTGCAGATGGCACTGTCGGAGCCAATAAGAACTCGATTAAAATCATCGGCGAAGAAACTGATAACTACGCCCAGGGCTATTTCGTCTACGACTCGAAAAAATCCGGCTCGGTGACAGTCTCTCACCTCCGCTTCGGTCCCGATCCGATTCACTCCACCTACCTGGTAACTAGTGCCAACTTTATCGCTTGCCATCAGTGGGAATTTGTCGAAAAGTTCGATTTATTAAGTGCTGCCCAACCCCAAGCCACTTTTCTGCTGAATAGCCCCTACAGTCCCGAAGAAACTTGGCATCGCTTGCCGGAATCACTCCAACACCAAATTCGGGAAAAACAGTTGCAAGTTCAGATCATCAACGCCTCCCAAGTCGCCAAGGATGCGGGAATGGGGCAACATATCAATACCGTCATGCAAGTGTGTTTCTTTGCTCTAGCGGGAGTCTTGCCCCGCGATGAGGCGATCGATCGGATTAAGCAATCGATTCGGAAGACTTATAGTAAGAAAGGCGAATCGGTAGTCGAGATGAATCTACGGGCAGTCGATCGTACCTTAGAAAATCTATACCCAGTCATATACAGCACCTACGCAGCATCAAACACACATCAAGCCGCAAAATCTTGGGTGCCCGACACCGCCCCAGCCTTCGTGCGAGACGTTCTAGGGACGATGATGGCGCGTCAGGGTGACAATTTACCAGTCAGTGCCTTACCCGTAGATGGGACATATCCCAGCGGTACCGCCCAATGGGAAAAACGGTACATTGCCGAAGAAATTCCAGTCTGGGAGCCGGATGTTTGCGTTCAGTGTGGTAACTGCGTGATGGTTTGCCCCCATGCGGTGATTCGGGCGAAGGTAGCAGAACCAACGACACTAGAACAGGCTCCAGACACCTTCAAGACTGCACCAGCTAGAGATCCCGATTGGGCAGATCTGCAATTTACCCTCCAAATCTCGGCGGCAGATTGTACGGGTTGTGGGATTTGTGTGGATATTTGTCCGGCGAAGAATAAGGCACAACCGCGTCAAAAAGCGATTAATATGGCTCCCCAAAATCCCCAGCGCACAGAAGAAGCAGCAAATTGGGACTTCTTTCTCAATCTTCCCAATCCCGATCGATCTGACTTAAATCTGCACAAGATTGCCCAGCAACAGATGCAGGAACCGCTGTTTGAATTTTCCGGTGCTTGTGCGGGTTGTGGTGAAACTCCTTATATCAAATTAGCAACGCAATTATTTGGCGATCGCATGTTAGTCGCCAATGCCACTGGCTGTTCCTCAATCTACGGCGGCAGTTTACCCACCACCCCGTGGACGCACAATGGCCAAGGGCGCGGCCCCGCCTGGTCGAATTCGCTATTTGAAGACAATGCCGAGTTTGGGTTAGGCTTTCGATTCGCGATCGATAAGCAAGCCGAATACGCTCAATAATTGTTGCAACAGCTTACGGGTGCAACGATTCCGACAGATTTAGTAACCGCCATCTTAACCGCTACCCAAACCGATGAAGCCGATATTGTCGAGCAACGACAACGAATCGCCGAACTCAAACAGCAGCTAGCCAGTTGGCACGGTAACGATGACGCTATTTCCTCAAAAATCGCCGCGCTCCAGGGGGTCGCCGACTATTTGGTGAAAAAGAGTGTCTGGCTGATTGGTGGGGATGGTTGGGCGTATGACATTGGTTACGGGGGTTTAGATCATGTTCTCGCCAGCGGTCGGAATGTGAATATTCTGGTCTTAGATACCGAAGTTTACTCCAATACGGGCGGGCAAATGTCTAAATCTACCCCCAGAGCCGCCGTTGCTAAGTTTGCATCAGGCGGGAAACCAGGGCCGAAGAAAGATCTGGGCTTGATGGCGATGACCTATGGTAATGCCTATGTGGCGAGTGTCGCGATGGGGGCGCGAGACGAACATACCTTGCGGGTCTTTTTAGAAGCCGAATCCTACGATGGCCCCTCGTTGATTATTGCCTATTCCCATTGCATCGCCCACGGCATCGATATGCAGAAAGGACTTCAGCAACAGAAAGCGATGGTAGATTCCGGTCGCTGGCTCTTATATCGCTACGATCCACGCCGCACAGAGCAGGGTGAAAATCCGTTGATACTGGATTCTCGATCGCCCAAGATACCCATTGAGCAAGCAATGTATAGCGAAAATCGGTTCAAAATGTTAACCCGTAGCAATCCTGACGAAGCCAAACGGCTGGCAAAATTAGCTCAATCAGATGCTGATACTCGTTGGCAACTTTATCAAGCTCTTGCTGCGCGATCTATTGGTGCTAGCCATCCCCAGGAGGAAACGCCATGAACTTAACTACAACTTACCTTGGCTTAGAATTGCGATCCAATATCGATCGTGATTTCGCTCTCTAAATAGACAGACTTTCAACATCATTTGTCAAATAAGTTGCAAGTTCTTCTGAGATTATAAATCGAGGAACATCATTATAAGTGATCTCGCAAACCAAACCATAATTTTCTAGGATTCGCACTTTTATTTGTATCCGCCCCAAATTGATCTTTTATGTTAGTGAAAATTGCCACGTCGAAGAAAAATGGAGTGTGCCTATCGACAACAGGAATATTAAGAGGGAAAAGAGATTCTACACTCTGCATTGCTTTAGGCAGTGGTTCGATTGTAATCATTACATCAATTGCTGGTGAATCCGTAAGTGTCAATATTCCAAGTTGAACAACACCCTCTTTCTCTGGTTTAAGTCTAAATAGATGTGTCAATCGTGGCTTTGAAAAATGTCGTTTAGCCCAAATCGCATCGACAATAAAATGCTTGGCTTTAACAGTATGAGCACCAGCACGAATATAGTAATGGTTATTGGGAGACATGTGTGATCCAACATGACTTTCATGAACACACACTAATAGAACTACTGATTCTGAATTAATACTACCCCTTTCACCTGAATTATCTATTAACTTAATATCGTATTTAGGCGGTGGTTCTACTGCATGAACAATTTGATCGACCCAATCACGTAAATCTTGCCTACCAATTTTCAAGGGGAAACCACCATCTGCATTTCCATTTGCATCAACACCAGCGATAAAACATCCACCCCCTGAATTCGCAAAGCCGGAAACCGCATGGTATAGCTTTTCCTTAAGCCCAGGCAATGGAGTTGCACTTGATTTGAATTCAAAATAATCATCTTCTGCACTTGGAAGCTGTGTTAAGTCAAATGTTTCGAGATCGATTGGAGTCATGATTGAGAACTAATTAGCGTCTATAATTATTACCACTTACAATTGTAAGAACTAAATTGTTAAGCTTATGATGGGAGAGTGCATTTTAGCTAGGCAAATCCAAAGTAATAACTAAAGCTTGATTCAATTGCCCCAGCGTGGTGCTACTTAACTTTCCCCTCAGCGTCAACAATCTACTTTTAGCTAATACTCTTACCTGGTCAGCCATTAAGATTGAGTCATTACTCAAACCACCATCAGGTGCGATGACCAAAACTTGAGTCGGGTAAACTCGCCGATTTTCTCGATAGGTAGTGCAAGGTACCGCTAAAACTACCGGACTGTAGGCATTAATCGCATCGCGGCTAACAATTACGACCGGGCGAGTACCACCTTGTTCCGAACCTTCGACAGGATCTAATCGAGCATCATATACTTCGCCCCTCTCCATTAATTAGTCTCCCCAGCTAGCGCTTCCCAACTAGCTGTCGCAAATTCCGCCTCAATTTGTAGGACTGTGGCTTGATACTCTGAATCTTGTGCCATCTCGGCTAAGGCTGCATCAATTTCTTGACGTTTTTGCCATGCGAGTTCGCGCTGGATCGCCCTGGCGACAAATTCATTTCGGCTTTTGACTTGTCCCGAACTGGCAATTAGATCGATCGAATTTAACAAATCTGCGGGGAGGGATAGAGTGGTGCGAACTAGCTTAGTAGCTGACATGATGGCTTAAATGATGTCGTAATATTCATCTATTTTAACATCATTATTGATGCACAGCAAAATTTCCAAGCGATTCTCGCTTTGGTTAATAATGAAAGAGACGACACTCATTCGCTCTCTCCCTCAGCCTTGTAGGATCTCCCGACTTCTATGTATCCACGATACTCACAGGAGGAAAAACGATGAACTTAACTACAACTTACCTTTGTTTGGAATTGCGATCGCCCCTAGTAGTCGGAGCCGCTGCACCCCTGTCTGAAGACTTAGATAATATCAAACGACTAGAAGATGCTGGTGCAGCCGCGATCGTGTTGCACTCTTTATTTGAGGAGCAAATCGAACAAGAGACGTTAGATTTTCATCATCATTCCCGCTACGGTACCGATAGCTTTGCTGAAGCACTGACTTATTTTCCCGAACCCGAAATTTTCCATGTCGGCCCCGATCTCTATCTGGAGCATATCCGCCGCGCTAAGGAGATAACGCAGATTCCAATTATTGCCAGCTTAAATGGTACGAGTATGGGCGGCTGGACATCCTATGCGCGGCAAATCGAACAGGCGGGGACGGATGCCTTGGAACTGAATATCTATGGGATTCCCACCGATCTGGATCTGAGTGGGGCGGATCTAGAAAGCGAGTATCTAAATATTGTAAGTGCGGTAAAATTCTCGATCGAGATTCCGGTAGCAGTCAAACTCAGCCCTTACTTTAGCAACCTTGCCTACATGGCGCAGCGGCTGCAAATGGTCGGTGCCGATGCCCTGGTGCTATTCAACCGTTTCTATCAACCCGATATTGATATTGAAAACCTAGAAGTTATCCCTCATGTGTTGCTGAGTACGGCACAGGATCTCCGTCTACCCATGCGGTGGATTGCTTTGCTCTACGGTCGCATCATCCCCGATTTGGCAGCTTCTGGGGGCATCCAAAAGGGTACAGATGTGGTGCGAATGCTGATGGCGGGCGCGCGGGTGACGATGGTAGTCAGTGCCTTATTACGTCATGGGATCGAGCATTTGCAGACGATTCTCTTGCAGAGAGGCTACGCCAACGAACAGGAGTTAGAACGGTGGTTAGAGGCGCATGAATACCATTCTGTCCGCCAACTTCAGGGCACGATGAGTCAGGCTGCTTGCCCCACGCCTAGCGAGTTTGAGCGGGTGCAATATATGAAGGCAATTCAGACTTATCGACCTCATCCAGTCAAGAGCCGCTGAAATTTGTCGCAGCAATTGCTCACGAAATCCTCATATTTTCAACTTAAAATGAGTCTAAAAAGATTTAAAGGGAGCATTGATGATGTCAGAATTACAAACTATGGCTACGATGCCGCAGCAAGAGATGGATTGGTTGTCTCTAGCAGAATCATTAGGAAAAGAGTTTGCCGCCAGAGATATTGAAGCGGATGAAACTGACTTATTTGTTGCCGATAACATTGCTAAATTACGATCGAATGGGTTCATTTCTGCGGGGGTACCGATCGAATTGGGTGGCGGTGGAGCCAGCCATGCCGATCTCTGTGCGGTATTACAGATCTTAGGACGGTATTGCAGTTCGACGGCACTGGCTTTTTCGATGCATACCCATCAGGTGATGGTGGCAACCTGGCGATGGCGCAACCAGAATGCTCCCGTCGATGGATTACTCAAACGAGTCGCAACCGAGCAAATAGTACTGCTCTCTAGTGGTGGATCGGATTGGCTCCAGAGTGGTGGAACGGCTGTAAAAGCGGAGGGTGGCTTTCTGGTCAATGCGCGTAAAGTATTTGCTAGTGGTGCGCCTGCTGCGAATTTATTAATTACCAGTGCCATTTACCAAGACCCAGAGATCGGGGCTACCGTATTACATTTTGCGGTTCCGATGAATGCCCAAGGAGTGACTATTGAACCCACCTGGCAGGCGATGGGAATGCGCGGAACTGGTTCCCATGATGTCGTCCTCTCAGATGTGTTTGTACCGGATGCCGCCGTTACTTTGCGGCGAGTACCAGGCAAGTGGCATCCAATTTTCCACATCATCGCGATGATTGCCTTCCCGTTGATTTATGCCGTTTATGTTGGGGTGGCAGCAGCGGCACGCGATCGAGTGATGCAACTAGCAATGAAACGTCGCACCGACGAACATCTTTGCTACATGGTGGGCGGTCTAGAGAATGAAATGATGGCGGCAAATTTGGCACTCGGGCAGATGATTTCGATCGCCGCAACTAGTCAACCTGGTTTTGACACGACGAATCAGGTGATGACTGGACGAACACTTGTCGCCAAAGCCGCCCTAAATGTACTCGATCTGGCAATGGAAATTGCTGGGGGAAGTGCTTTCTATCGCAAGCTGGGACTGGAGAAGTTGTTCCGAGATGTGCAGGGAGTCCGCTATCACCCCCTGCGGGAGGAGGCTCAGCGCAAGTTATCCGGTCAACTGGCACTGAGGTGGGATCTGTCTGCTTTGTAGGGTACTGCCTGGATGTTCGTGCGATCGCTTTTGTTTGACGTTGGCTCAGTCGATCGCCTAGAGCATCGATCCTCACAAGATCTTCACAGCTTAAACCTAAAATTGAGATGAATGGAACAATCCGTAGCAGCTACTTTGGCAGCGATTTGGGTTAGCTGCCCTAGTGTGGTGAAGTAAGCATCGATGCTCTTACTCTAAATGCTATGCCAACCAACTAAGTTGTCAAACATAATTACAGCCAGAGGAATCTTATGTTAACTAAAATTGACATCAACAAATCTATCCCACAAGAGCGATGGGTGGAATTTTTCGACCAGTTTTCCGATGGAAATCGCGGACGGCATATTTCGATCGAAATCCTGGATTCGGAACTCGGTGACGAAGAACTAATTCAGAATGCGCCGTTGATGGCGATGGTTTACGATCCGCCTAATAAGGGCAATAAATTGACGATCGAAACGGGTAAACATGAAGTAACTTACGCCCATACCGTCGAGTCACCCAAAGAGGTGTTAACCGGACAGGACGCAAATGGGATCATGCTAGCGGTGCAGATTCGCGATGCTGCTGGGGTACCAACATTGATTAAGCTTGCTAGCTAGTTGAGCTACCGCAGTAGAAATAAGGATCGCTCCTCGCCTAACCCCGAATTAGCTTCGGGGTTAGAGTCGTAAAGCAAAGTTGAAGACAAGAGATAATTTTTAGCCAAGCCGTTGACAAGTATGGCAGTAGAAACCCTTGTAGGGATCGTCGATACGGGCTTAACTGAGTCAGAAGTCGAATCGCAACAGCAACAGGAAGGCTACAATGAACTCTCTTCTGGAAAATCTCGCAGTCTGTTAGCAATTGCTGGAGACACTGTTCGCGATCCGATTTTCATCTTGCTCCTGGGCGGTGGAGTCATTTATTGGATTTTAGGCGATCTCCAAGAAGCAATGATTTTGCTGGGATTTGTTGTCTTTATTGCAGGAATTAGCCTCTACCAAGAAGGTAAAACTGAACGCGCCCTCGCAGCCTTGCGAGATCTGTCCAGTCCGCGTGCCTTAGTAATTCGCGAGGGGCAGCGCAAACGGATTGCAGGGCGAGAAGTCGTGCGCGGCGATCTTTTAGTGCTAGCAGAAGGAGATCGAGTACCTGCTGATGCGATCGTGTTATCCTGCACCAATCTCTCAACTGATGAATCCTTATTAACGGGGGAATCCCTGCCCGTTCGCAAAGTTGCGGCGATCGCTGAATGTTACACCGCCGGAATTCGCGTGGTGATGATTACGGGCGATTATCCCGAAACAGCTCAAAGCATCTTTTTGATAATCTCCGCAAAGCCATGTCCTATTTGTTGGCAATTCACATTCCGTTGGCGAAGCCTCTCCCCTGGAGAATTGCGGGGATGTCTTTGATTCCAGTATTGTTTAAGTTGCCGTTAGTATTATTGCCCGTTCATGTTGCCTTTCTACACTTAATTATCGATCCGGCTTGCTCGTTGGCGAAGCCTCTCCCTAGGATTTGTCTTGTATGTTCCGTTTTTGCAGCAGTTGTTTAGCTTCTCCTTTTTACACTCGTTCGCGGAGCGTCTCCCCTGGAGAATCGATCTAGTAATTTGTGTGGCTGGTGGAGCGATCTGTTTACTTTGGTTTGAACTATTGAAGTTATTCGATCGACACCAACGAGTTAAGTAATCTTGAAACTAATCCCATTGGTCGATCTTGGATAAAATTAGTAAGTTTATTTTTCATAAATAAGTAATGAATCCACAAAATCCCCCGTTTTGGAGCTTGCCAGCCGATCGAGTGCTGCAAGAACTGCACTCATCAGCTCAGGGTTTAAGCGTTCGAGATGCTAACCAACGTCTGATTAAATATGGCGCAAATAGTTTCAAACAGCAACGAAAATCGAGCGCGATCCGGTTGTTACTCAACCAATTTAAAAGTCCGATCGTCTTGATTTTGATGTTCGCGGCTGCGCTATCAATTTTTTTGAACGATCGAACAGATGCGCTAATTATTCTGGCGATCGTCCTGATCAGTGGATTATTGGGATTTTGGCAAGAGCGGGGAGCTACAGATGTCGTCGAAAAGCTGTTGGCATTGGTGCAAGTAAAAGCCACCGTATTGCGACAGGGTGAGACACGAGAGATTCCCCATGAAGATGTTGTTCCGGGCGATGTTGTGGTGCTTGCTGCAGGGGATAGTATTCCCGGCGACTGTCTGGTGCTGGAATCGAAGGATTTATCGGTGAATGAAGCCACACTGACGGGCGAAACTTATCCCGCAGACAAAATGAGCGGTGTATTGTCTGAAGCTGCTGGCTTGAGCGAACGTACCAATACTCTATACATGGGCACCCACGTCATCAGCGGCTCGGCAAAGGCAGTGGTAGTAAATACTGGCAAACAAACGGAGTTCGGGAAGGTATCGGAACGGCTCAAACTCAGATCCCCAGAAACCGAGTTTGAACGCGGTTTGAGCAAGTTTGGTTACTTTCTGATGGAAGTAACGCTGATTTTAGTAGTCCTGATTTTTGTTGCCAATGTCTATCTCAAACGGCCTGTTTTAGAGTCTTTTATGTTCTCTTTGGCTCTAGCTGTGGGTTTGACCCCGCAACTCTTGCCCGCGATCGTCAGTGTCAATCTGGCGCGAGGAGCCAAACAGATGGCGAAGAAGCAGGTTATCGTCAAACGGCTGGCAGCGATCGAAAACTTTGGCAGTATGAACGTATTTTGTACCGATAAAACTGGGACGCTGACTGAAGGCGAGGTCAAAATTCATGCCGCGATCGATGCTGAGGGCAAAGATAGCAATCGCGTCCTATTTTATGCTTATCTCAACGCTGCTTCGGAGTCTGGCTATGCCAATCCGATCGATGTCGTGATTCGCCAGCATCAAACCTTCGATATTTCTAGTTACCAAAAACTCGATGAAGTGCCCTACGACTTCCACCGCAAACTGTTGAGCATTTTATTCGCAAATGAGAACACCCAGCTAATTATTACTAAAGGCGCGCTGAAAAATGTGCTAAATGCTTGTGCCACCGTCGAGATTGCCCCAAATCGCATCATTGATATTAATAGCGATCGGCAAAAACTGTTACAACAAGCCGAAGACTTAGGTAGTAAAGGATTCCGCATTTTGGGTGTCGCTTATCGAGTGTTTGACAAAGCATCTTTTAGCAAGGTAGATGAGACAGATATGACTTTTCTGGGCTATCTCGCGCTATTCGATCCGCCCAAAGTAGGCATTGCCGATACACTCAAGGAATTAGAAGATTTGGGCGTTACGCCGAAGATGATTACAGGCGATAGTCGCGCCGTCGCTATTAGTATTATTAGGCAAATCGGATTACCAGAAACCGATGTTTTAACGGGTTCCCAATTGCGACAACTCAGCGATGAAGCCTTGATGCATCGGGTACAAACAACGAATGTATTTGCGGAAGTGGAACCAAACCAAAAAGAGCGAATTATCATCGCCCTCAAAAAAGCGGGAAATGTGGTTGGTTATATGGGCGACGGCATCAATGATGCGTCAGCTCTCCACGCCGCAGATGTGAGTATTTCAGTAGAAAGTGCTGTGGATGTCGCCAAGGAAGCAGCGGACATTGTGTTGATGCAAAAAGATTTGAACGTATTGATTAATGGTGTCAAGGAAGGGCGAGTAACATTTGCCAATACTTTAAAATATGTATTTATGGCAACTAGTGCCAATTTTGGCAATATGTTTAGTATGGCGGGAATTTCGTTGGTGATTCCCTTTTTACCACTCTTACCCAGTCAAATTCTACTCACAAATTTGTTGACAGATTTTCCCGAAATGACGATCGCAACCGATCGAGTCGATCGAGAACTAGTCAGCAAGCCTCGGCGGATGGATATCAAATTCATTCGCAATTTTATGGTGGTGTTTGGCTTACTGAGTTCGGTATTTGACTACCTCACTTTTGGCGCATTACTGTTACTGCTCCACGCTCAACCAGAGCAGTTTAGAACGGGTTGGTTTATGGAGTCTACGATCTCTGCATCGATGGTGGTATTAGTGGTGCGGACTCGTCAATCGATCTGGCACAGTAAACCTGGCAAATATTTGTTCTGGGCTACATTATTAACAGTCTCAGTGGCGTTAATTATTCCCTTCACGCCCTTAGCTGGGCTACTTGGCTTTCGGGCATTACCCCTCCACTTTGTACTGGTGTTAGGCGCGATTGTTGCCCTCTATGTCATTGCTGCCGAAGCTGCTAAACATGTGTTTTATCAGCGAGTGAAATTTTAAGCAATCCCCAAAATCTATGAAATTTGTAGCAGAATATCGGGATGCAGATTTAGCCAACCAATATGTAGACGCGATCGCATCTATCACTACCCGCCCGTGGGCGATTATGGAAATCTGTGGCGGACAAACTCACACGATCGTCAAATATGGGATCGATCGACTGTTGCCAGCAGGCATCCGCTTGATTCATGGCCCTGGCTGTCCGGTATGTGTCACTCCAGCGGAAATCATCGACGCAGCACTCGCGATCGCTAGTCAGTCTGGAGTCATCTTCTGTTCCTTCGGGGATATGTTACGCATTCCCGGTTCAATCGCAGATCTGGGCACAGCAACCGATTTACTCACAGTCAAAGCCGCTGGCGGCGATGTTCGCATCGTCTATTCTCCCCTCGATGCCGTCGAAATAGCGCGGACTTATCCAGAGCGAGAAGTGGTGTTCTTCGCGGTGGGGTTTGAAACCACCGCCCCCGCCACGGCAATGGCGGTATATCAAGCGCAACAGTTGGGTCTGAACAACTTTTCGTTATTAGTTGCCCATGTATTAGTGCCCCCCGCAATGTCCGCTTTATTAGCCAATCCTGATTGTCAAGTGCAAGGATTTTTAGCGGCTGGGCATGTGTGTACGGTGATGGGATATCGAGAGTATGAATCGATCACCGCTGATTATCATGTGCCCATTGTCGTGACTGGCTTTGAACCTGTCGATTTGTTGCAGGGAATTTATCTCTGTCTGCAACAACTAGAAACGGGGCAAGCGCGGGTAGAAAATCAATATAGTCGATCGGTAAGATCGCAGGGCAATGCGATCGCCCAACAACTTATCCAAGAAATATTTGAAGTTGTCCCGCAGCAGTGGCGCGGCTTGGGCACGATTCCGCAAAGTGGTTTGGGTTTGCGCCTTGCCTATGCGAGGTTTGATGCCTTACAAAAAGGGTTAATGCCGATAACGGCTCCCCGCACAAATACAGCTTCAGAGTGCATCAGCGGTCAGATTTTGCAGGGAATTCAGCAGCCGCCTGATTGTCCGGCTTTTGGTACCCGCTGTACGCCTGAGCATCCCCTGGGTGCGCCGATGGTGTCATCGGAGGGGGCTTGTGCGGCTTACTATCGCTATCGATCGGCTCGTTAGCGTAGCCTCTCTGCAAGAGAATCGTCATCAATGAACGTACCCGATCGATTTGCATAAATACTTTTTTGACCCATTCAACTAACAATGGCTCACTAATTTTTTCCTTGTTAAGAGTTGTTATAATTGTATGACTTTACAAGGAGGAAAATCCACAATATAAATATCCAGAATAATCACTAAGATTAAACGTCGTCAAAATTGTATCCTCTAGGGTATTTACTCTTCAATTTAGTAATATTGAACGTGCTTGATTAGACGAGTGTTTTTTTGAGTTCGCCTGGATATTAGGAAGGGTGATTTTATGACTATTAAAAGTATTATCGATTTCTTTGCAGTAGTAAAAGAAAACAAGTCCTTGCAAAGAAAAGCTCAAATGGCTACCGATGTTGAAACTATTGTCAAGATTGCAAGAGAGTGCAACCTCAACTTTACTAGCACAGAATTACAGTCTTTTTTAGAGAAAACGCCTAACCAAGATTTAGCATCGAAGGTAAATCCTGGTATTGGTAATCGATTACATGTAAGTCCTCGATAGCAAAACGTGTTGTGTATTTCTCTCTTGTAGATAAGTAGGGGCAATTCATGAATTGCCCCTACTTATCTCCTGGCGATCAAAATGACTTTTTATCGGCAATATAAGCCTCAACTGCAAAATTGAGTACTGATTCACTGCATTCGATCGCAACTAAATAATCTTTACTTTCGGGAAATATATTCAAATATCTCAAGCCGATCGGTACTGTGATGTAGGAAGATCGATTTGGATGTTGATCTCTACAACATCTGACTATATAGGAATATAATGGTAGATAAGACACCATTCGCTAGATTTTTCCTTCCTATGTCCGGCAAAAAGATCGAGACATCTTTAACTACTCCTGAAGCAACGACAGCCGTTCCATCCGCTGACGGTGAAACTTTAGAGCTTTCGCCTGCGGCGTTGAGCCTGATGGCCGAATTTTTTAAGGTATTATCGGAAGTCAGTCGGTTGCAAATAGTCTGCTGTCTGAAGTCTGGTGCCAAGAACGTTACCGAAATTATTGAGGCAACAGATTTGGGGCAGGCGAATGTTTCCAAACACTTGAAAACCCTCACCCAGGCAGGGATCGTTGCTCGCGAACAAGTGGGAGTTTGCGTCTATTATCGCATCGACAATCCGATCCTGTTTGGCATCTGCGATCTAGTTTATGATTCGCTGTTGCAGCAGGCGCAACAGCAAAATCAGCAATTGCGTAGCCTAGAAATGCTGCGTCAACCGCGCTAGATCGCTAGTAAATCCCAGGAAATGGATGGGAGGATTAGCCACAAGCACGATTCTCCAAAGGAGAGGCTTCTGCGCAGGCAGAGGCTTCGCCAACGCCAACGATCTCGCTCACATCATCGAGTTTCCAAGTATCCAAATGCCCAAAATAAATCCCAAAATAATCAACCAAATTTTCCAAGTTGCCATATTAATAGCAGCTCCTAAGTAGATATCATCCCACCCACTTCTAATCTAGAATTATCTATTGCATCCCCGATTCTCGTTCCGTAATGCCAAAGGCAAGGCTCCGCCAACGCGAAGCATCTGCCTGCGCAGAGGGGCTACGCCAACGATTGGAGCAACATCTCATCGAATTATTACCAGTAGATAGTCATTTAATTAGGAATATTAAATTTTGATGTTAATTAAAATCTCACCGATCGAGTTTGAAAGGCGATCGGTGAAATCTTCATAACGGTTGGGGATTAACAAAAAGATTGCTGCTGAAGACAGCGATCTTTGAGTTACTTAACTTCGACCTTGACGACTTTTTTCTTGTCTTCCGCTGATTTGGGGAGATCGAGTGTCAAAATCCCATTCTTATATTCAGCGCGAGCCGCATCAGTTTTTACCTGTACGGGTAAAGGAATGATGCGTTCAAATTTGCCATAGCGAAACTCAGAACGAACCGCACCTTTTTCCTCAGTTTTAGTTTCGGACTTGCGTTCGCCGCTGATGGATACGGATCGTTCGGTGACTTGAATATCCAGGTCTTTGGCTTCTAACCCAGGAATTTCGAGTTTGAGATGAATTGCCTCTGGGGTATCTTCCAGCTCGGCAGAAGGCATAAATGCCATTAGCTCGACATCTCCATTACCACTTGGCGATAGTTGATGAAACAGGCGATTCATCTCTGCTTGGAGGCTTTCGACTGTGGGTAAAGTTTCCCAGTGAGCAATGTCGCGCAAAGGCCGCCATTGAATAATTGCCATATTAACATACTCCAATATTACTGACTTGAAACTGATGTTCGCTCACCTACTGTTGGTATTTGCTCTTTGAGAATTGATTGGCAAATCGTAGCTATTTTACCTCGATCGGTAAAGTAGCTTTGTCATCGAGCTATTAAACAGCAACTCAGCTACTCAACTACTAGGTTAGTAGTACTTTGTGAGAAACTCGTGAGGATTTAGATCTGGATATTCGTCAGCTCAAGTTTCAAAATTGAACTATTTAAACGAGAAAACTTTCCTCACGAGTTCCTCATTTTTTTGAACTAGCCTGAGAAATAATCAATATTTTGTCATTCTTGCGAGGGCTGGCGACTTCTGCAAGCAGAAGTCGATCGAGAAGATCTCACGCAGGTTAAAAAGAGGCTAAAATTCATGAAATTGCCACAATTAATACTGGCTTTTATCGCCACCATTTGCTTAATCTTTGCGGGCAATGCGCTGGCGCAGACGGATATCAATCTTAACAATACCGACCTTATTCGCTTTGGCGGTAGCGTGACAGTACCAGCGAACCAAGTGGTCGAACATGCTTATGCTTTTGGCGGAAATGTGACGGTATCGCCGAATGCTAGAGTTTTGGATACCGCGTTGGCGTAGCCTCTCGGAACGAGAATCGCGTTTGGCGGAAATGTCGTCCTCAAACAAGGCGCACGGGTAGATGGCGATGCTTATTCCTTTGGCGGCAAAATCGTCCAAGAAACAGGCGCAACCATTGGGGGCGAACGCGCTACCTTCAACGACCGACATGGCATGATGTCTGACTCGTATGGGAGACACCGTTTTTTCCCTTGGTATTTCTTCAATGCAATCTTTAGAATTAGTTCCGCTGTAGTTGCTGCGATCCTCGGACTGATTATCTTGCAAACTAGCCCTCAGTTTCTCCCCGATTTGGCAGCAAAATTACGTCAATCGCCTGGTTTAATTGCGTTGTGGGGATTTGGATCGATCGTATCAATTGTATTTATCAGCGTGTTTTTAGCGATTACACTAATTGGAATTCCGCTGATTCCGCTCCTGAGTCTGTGTACTGTCGTCGCTTCATTAGTCGGTTCGCTAGGTGTAGCTCTATTTGTCGGTCAAAGCATTAACCGCAATGGCAAGCTGCCAGTCGCGCAGCAGTTCTTAATTGGTTTGGCAATCTTAACAGTGCTGACATTACTGCCATTTTTGGGCGGGCTGGTAGTTTTCCTCATCAATCTATTTGGCTTGGGTGTCATCTTGCTGTGGCAATTTGATCGTTCAAAACCTCAGTTAGCTGCATAGAGTTAATTTCAGATCGCTTTTATTCATGATTTCCCCATGATCTTAAAAGACAAGCTTTAAACCCCGAATTAAGGTTAAATCCAATTCTAATTAGTAGAGATTGACATGACTACAACTACAAATAAACCCACAGATATTTCTCTGGATGAGCTATGGGACTCAGCTCCTATCAGCGAACGAATTTTTCATCTCGACTCGCTTTCCCACCTGCCCGAAGCCGCTCGACGCTACCTTCACTACGCAATTGCGCCCGGTGCTAAACTAGCATCTGCGGTCAGATTGTGGATGCATGGCGAAATCAAACTCGGTCAAAAATGGCATCACTTCACAGGTGAGGAAGTAATTTGCTGGAATCGGGGGATGATTTGGCGGGCGACAACTTGGATGCAGTGTTTGCCGATCTGGGGCGCTGACAGTGTCGTGGATGGTGTCAGTGATGTCCAGTGGAAGATCTTAGGACTATTTCCCGTGATGCAGGCGAATGGTGCTGATGTCACGCGCTCTGGTGCTGGGCGGATGCAGGGGGAGTCGGTGTGGTTGCCGTCCGTGCTATGCAATCCCGATATCGTTTGGACGGAAATGGATACAGAGCATGTGCGCGCCAATTTTACCGCGCTCGGCGAGCAGGCAGAACTCGTCTTAGGTATGGATCGATTTGGCGGATTGGAGCGTGTCAAGTTCCTGCGGTGGGGCAATCCCGAAGGTGGCAAGCATCACTATGTAGATTTTGGCGGTGTGGTGGAAGCAGACGGGACATTTGGCGATTACACGATTCCGACTCAGTTGCGGTTGGGTTGGTTCTTCGATAGCGAACGCTTTGAGTCAGAAGGTGAATTTTTTCGCTGCACGTTGGCGTAGCCTCGGCTTTGCCGACTCGATAACGCTATTTATCATTAGTTGAATATTTAACCCAAGTTGCTACCTTCTGCATATCCTTACTAGTAGCAAGATTTTATGAAAAGAACTGTGAATAACAAACATGCTCTCAAACTGTCGCTATTGTTGACGACAGCAGTCGCATTGAGTATCTGGGCGGGGAATCTGGTACTTTCTCCCGATCGTCAAAAACCCTCAGCTCCAGTTACTACTTCTTCAACCACGCCGACTAATCCATCACCAAGATCCACTACTCAACAAAGTCAGGCAAAAGTTTATTGGTTGCAATCGAGTCGCAATAAACTAACTCTAATTGCCAAGTCGCTACCATCGAATACCGATAATGATCGTTCGCCCCAAGAAGCCCTCACAACTGCCATGCAGAAGCTACTAGCAGCCCAGCCTGGTAAAAATTTGAGCAGTACGATCCCCAAAGGTACCAAACTGCGGAGTTTGGAAGTTCGAGCGGATGGCGTGCATGTTGACTTATCACGGGAATTTCGAGCGGGTGGTGGGAGTACTTCGATGATTTATCGCATCGCCCAGACGATCTATACAGCCAGCAGTCTCAATCCCGATGAGAAAATTTTCATCTCTGTCGAAGGAGAACCGATCGATCGCGATCACCCTTTAGGCGGTGAAGGATTGATTTTGTGTCAACCGATTACTCGCGCTCAGTTTATGACTGACTTCTCTCTAGGTTCGATGAAACGCAGTAGTCCCACGCTCATCACTTTTGGCCGTACTCATAACTTAAACTCGATCGCGAGTTATGCCAATTTTTAAGTAGGCGATCGAAATAGATGTTGTAGTTGCAATTCGGAGTAGATCGATGAAATCAAACTATAGCCACCAAATTATTGTCCTCTGGATCGCTTTTTTACTCACCTTGTTATTTCATACCGATCTGGGATTGATGCCGCTATTTCACGGACAAAACATCGCTCACTCCCGTGATACCCAGGACATTTCCTGGATTTTGTGGCTGATGTTACTCTTCTTTATACCGCCTTTGTTAGGGATTATTCTGCCTACTTTTACAAATAGTAAAAGGTATCGAGTCAGTCACTTTTGGCTGACTGTTATCTATTCTGTTCTCAATTTTGCCCATCTCATCGCCGATTTATCAGTTACGCCGATCGTTTGGTATCAAATTGCCTTGATGACAATTCTATTCTTTATTGGCATCGTCCTAAATCTCGTTTCTTATCGATGGATGACCCATGATCGGCATGAAAAACCGGAAAATCGTAATTCGGAGTACCACGGTCGTCTCTCCTGATGTCGATCGACATCAGGAGCTAGTAAAGAATGTCTCGATCGTCTCAACTCAACTGAAATCGCTAGAATTAGTCCAGAGTTGAGATCGTTCGATCGCTAACTATAATACGACCAAGACATCACCAGTAGAGTCATTATCAAAGCGATAATTACAGATAACCAAATCTTTCCATCCAAAATAAAGTTATGTTCTGTAGCAGCTTCATCCCAGTAGCCCTCAAATACTTGATGCCCGACTACATAATTTATAGCGATCGGTAGCCCCGGCCAGAGTAAACCAATACTAAATGCCAATACAACCCAAGCTTTGCCATGCAGCAATAATAAATAGGCTCCACTAAACATCAACACCACGGCAACTAAATCGAAAGTGTGATGCAATGTTACTGCATAATTTCCTAGTTTAGATGCTGCTTGTATTTTGAGTAAATACTTGTCAGTTAGGAATAGACCGACCAAAATAAACCAAGCAGCTAGAACAACAAATAGCATAGACTCATTATTCATATTACCCTCCGATTGTTAGGCTGAAGCTAGAAATTACCGAATCATTTCTGTAATTTGAGATTAGGCGATCGATGTGAGGAACTTGTGAGGTTGACTTGAACCGAACGGATTGTAATGCAATATTCGAGGGTGATTTTATTAACACTCAAAATTATGCGAGCTAATTTCCTCACAAGTTCCTTGGATTTAAATCCTACAGTAGAAGTTAGCTCCCACTTTAGCCAAGGAAGGTCGTTCTTATGCCGATCGACAACAAGCGTAAAGCCACCCCATCGAACTTCCCGATTTCCGGTAATTTTATCTTCCTAATTTGGCTACTCATCATGCTGGCATGGTCGGGTCAAAGCCATCAAAGTCAGCCTTATAGCGAATTTATTCAACAGGTACAATCCGGGCAAGTAGTGAAGGCGACTATCGATAACCAGGACATTCAGTATGAGTTGAAACCAACTCCTGTTGCCAAATCGAACAATCCTGCTCCTAAGAAGATATTTGTCACTAGAAAACTAGCCGAAGATCCCGAACTGGCCAAAATTCTCCGCACCCATCAGGTGGAGTATTCAGTGAGCGTACCTAGTCCCCTGGCTGGGATTTGGTCGATTTTAAGTTGGGTCATCTTCCCCTTACTATTTATCTCGCTGTGGTCAAAATTTATCGCTCCCGACAAACAGGGCGGCATGGGACTATTAGGCATGGGTAATAGTAACGCCAGAACCTATGTTGCCGGCGATACAGGGGTGACTTTTGAGGATGTGGCGGGTGTCGATGAAGCCAAAGCCGAACTTCAGGAAATTGTCGATTTTCTCAAACATGCGGATAAATATGTCAAATTAGGAGCCAAAATTCCCAAGGGAGTACTGTTAGTCGGCCCCCCAGGGACGGGTAAAACCCTGTTGGCGAAAGCGATTGCGGGGGAAGCTGGGGTGCCGTTCTTTAGTATTTCCGGTTCGGAATTTATCGAAATGTTTGTGGGAGTAGGCGCAGCTAGGGTGCGGGGATTATTCGAGCAAGCCAAACAACAGGCTCCCTGTATCGTATTTATCGATGAATTGGATGCCCTGGGCAAATCCCGCTCTAGTGCCAATTCTCCCATCGGCGGGAATGACGAACGCGAACAAACATTAAATCAATTGTTGTCGGAAATGGATGGATTTGCCGCCAATACGGGCGTGATTTTGCTCTCGGCGACCAACCGCCCCGAAGTCCTCGATCCAGCCCTGCTGCGCCCTGGACGGTTCGATCGGCAGATTGTAGTCGATCGACCGGATAAGAGCGGTCGGCAGGCAATTTTGGTCGTCCATGCCCGCAATGTCAAAATGTCGGATGATGTAGATTTGCTCAAATTAGCCGCCCGGACTCCTGGCTTCGCAGGTGCGGATCTGGCAAATTTGGTCAATGAAGCCGCTTTATTAGCTGCGCGTCACGATCGGGAATCAGTTGCCATGTCCGACTTTGAAGAAGCCATCGAGCGCATTCTCACTGGACTAGAGAAGAAATCTCGCGTCCTGAATGACACCGAAAAAGAGACGGTTGCCTACCATGAAGTCGGTCATGCGATCGTCGGTTCATTAATGCCGGGATCTGGATCGATCGAAAAAATCTCGATCGTGCCGCGAGGTGTGGCGGCTCTGGGTTATACGCTGCAATTACCTCAAGAAGATCGCTTCTTAATGGTGGAAGATGAATTGCGCGGTCAGATTGCGATGTTATTGGGCGGTAGATCGGCAGAAGAATTGATTATGGGTAAAGTCTCGACGGGAGCGAGCGATGATATCCAAAAAGCCACCGATTTAGCCGACCGCTATGTGACGATTTATGGGATGAGCAAACAACTTGGGCCGATGGCATTTGACAGGTCGGCCAGTCAATTTCTGGGCGGTTGGGGCAATCCCCGTCGTCCCCTCAGTCCCGAAGTCGAGTCCGAGATCGATCGAGAGGTAAAACACCTAATTGATAATGCTCACCACATCGCTGGCGCGATCCTGGCGCACAATCAGCAACTACTAAAAGAGGTGGCACAAGTGTTACTAGAACGAGAAATTCTCGACGGTCAAAAATTGCATGATTATCTTGATCGAGTAGACAAGCCACCGCTATTAGTGACCTGGTTGCAAACTGGAGAAATTTCTATCGATCCATTGTCCGAGGAGTAGATCTCCGTGTTGGGAAATGGTTGGAATCCCAAACATTTATAAGCAAAAGCGATCGCATTGGCCGTTGCTATAGATAAAATTAAGATTACAAAGATTATGATAAATGACCTATGAAACTATGATCAGATTTTTTGGCAGAATAACGATCAAGAGCGGCTGATTGACTATGCTAGACAATCGGCGAGAGTTTGGAGTAGATCTTTGGTCGTAAAGGGTTTGGCGATGAAGTGGCGGCAGCCAAAGCGTTCTGCTTGAGCAACTGCTTCGATCGAATTAAGTCCACTCATAGCGATTACAGGTAAATCGGGATTGAGTTGGTGCAGCGCAGTGACGGTGGTGAGTCCGTCCATCACTGGCATCATCATATCGATTAAGACACTATCGATCGTGTCTCGATGCTGGACATAAAGTTCGATCGCTTGGGCACCATCATTCGCAGTTAAGACCCGATAATTGTATGTCTCCAGTGTGGCTTTAATCAGCGTGCTAATCGCGATTTCATCATCGATGACTAAAATCAACTGTTGCCGACCAGATGGAAGTTCTGGTTCATTCTCGACGGGCTGAATCGGGGTATCGCAGGCGGGGATATAGATCTGAAACTTGGTACCCTGATTCACTTGACTTTGGACATCGAGAAATCCATCATGACTTTTGACAATGCCCATGACGGCTGATAAACCTAAGCCTGTACCTTTGCCGATTTCTTTGGTGGTAAAGAATGGATCGAAAATGCGGTGCAGGAGTTGGGGCTGAATCCCAGTACCCGTATCGGCAACAGTAATGGCGACATAATTGCCCACAGTCGCATCGAGATGATTGCGGGCAAAGGTTTCATCGATCGAGCAATTAGTCGCTTGGATGCTGAGTGTACCACCTTGGGGCATGGCATCACGGGCATTGACGCAGAGATTCATCAATACTTGATGGAGTTGCGTCATGTCACCCAATACCGTCCACAAATCGGCGGCAATATCGGTGTCAATTTCGATCGATTTGGGCAGGGTTTGTTGGACGATTTTTTGGATATCTATGAGCAGGTGATGGGGTTGGAGACAGACGCGCTTGCCTTCGATCCCTCTGGCAAAGGATAAAATTTGTTTAATTAAATCTGCACCTCTGCGGGCACTAGATTCTAAGATTTTGAGCAGATTTTGGGATCGATCATCGATATTTGTCAATCGCAGTGGTAATAGTTGGGCGACTGATAAAATCGGTGTGAGGATGTTATTTAAGTCGTGGGCAATCCCACTAGCCAGGGTACCGAGACTCTCTAAGCGTTGCGCTCTCAGGAATTGTTGCTCCAGTTGTTTTTTCTCGGTAATATCCATGTGGATCCCGATCGTCCGAGTCGGATTGCCAGTACGATCTAGAAAGATATTACTTTTAATCGCAATCCACTGGATATTGGTATCTGGATCGACGATCCGAAATTCTAAATCTAGTCCCTGTCTAAGTTGGCGGGATTTACTCAGTTCTGCTTCAACTTTGGGGCGATCTTCGGGATAAATGGTATCCAGCCATTGGGCGTGGCTGTTGTCAAAACTACCTGGTGCTAACCCATATAGAGCTTCTAACTCGATCGACCAAGTAACTTGATCGGTAACTAGATTCCATTCAAATGTGCCAATCTTACCAGCCTGCTGTGCCAATCCCAAGCGATTTTGAATGCTTTCTCGCGATTCGATTTCTTGACGGAGAGATTCATTCGCCGTAGCTAGAGCCGCAGTCCGTTCTTCGACGCGCAATTCTAGGGTTTCATTAACTTCCCGCAGAGCCACGGCTGCTTGTTTACGCTCGATCGCATACCGTACCGATCGAACTAAAATATCTAAATTAACCTGCCGTTTAACCAGATAATCTTGGGCACCATGTCTAACAGCATCCAGAGCCAACTCATCATCGTTGGTGCTAGTTAAGACGACAATTGGTAAATCCGGCGCGTATTGGATCAGAGCATCTAAAGATCCCAAACCGTCGCTATCTGGTAGTGTCAAATCCAGCAGTGCGACATCAAATCTGTGCGATTTGAGTTGGGTAATTGCATCACCCAAGCGTTTGACATGAGTGAGACTAAACTGACTATTCACCGTACCTTTGAAGATTTCTTGCAACAGTCGAGCCTCTGCTAAGTTATCCTCAAGTAGCAAGACGTGAATATCTGGATATTGGGGTGGTGTTGAGCTAGCAGACATTGCGAAATTATCTGTGACGGGGATTTGTTCGATCAGAGTTAAGTTAAGACTGAGATTTGGTGTGTGAAAACCTGACATACTATAGTATACGGTCAATCGTGAAGTGAATTGATATTAAGAATGGAGCCAGCATTAACTATTGAGGATTTGTGTGCTGGGAACCGTTCACGATTTCCGCTGATTTAAGTTAGAGCGATTACCGATGTTACCAGA